>JAFNYY010000095.1 GCA_017383125.1 Schwartzia sp. (in: firmicutes) | reverse complement strand
ATTTTCATCAGATCAATGGACGATATTTACGAGGAGCGTTATCCCGGGTTCTTCAAGCGCCTCACAGCCTTCTTTATTTCCGTATTCTTCACCGTCGCCCTCTACAATCTGGTAGATGCGGGCATGGCTGCGAAGATAAGCTCAAACCGCTACAATCAGGAAGCCGCCAAAAATGACCTGTACAGCTTCGGTGCCGCTTTCCTTGCCAACAATCTTTCCTACCGCGATTTCTACATCACCGGCGATGACCGGGCGATTTCTTCCTTCCTCCGTAATCACTACGGCAAGGATGGCCGCCTTCTTGCCAACGGCAGCGACCAGTCTATCCGCCGCCATATCGTGCCAATGAAGAAATCTCCTCAGTCCGGTGCTTCCGTCAGCGAGCCGAATGTCATTGTCGTGGCTATGGAGAGCTTCGGGCAGGAATTTCTCACCGAGTACGGCAAGTACAGCGGTCTGACTCCGGTATTTGACAGGCTCACGAAAGAAAGCCTCTACTTCAGCCATGTCTATGCTACCGGTACCCGCACTGTCCGTGGTCTTGAAGCGCTGACGCTCTGTATGCCGCCTCAGCCCGGTATGTCCGTCATCCGTCAGAAGGATAACGGGAAGCTTTACAATACCGGCCGCCTTTTCAAGGACAAGGGCTACGATGTGAAGTGGGTTTACGGCGGCTACGGCTACTTCGATAACATGCACGACTTCTTTGCTGCCAACGATTTCACTATCGTGGACAGGAAGAACATTCCCGACAATGCCGTAACCCATCAGACTGCCTGGGGTGTTTCCGATGAAGACCTGTTCACCGAAGTGCTGAAGCAGGCGGATATGTCCTTCGATGTGGGCGTAAAATTCTTCCAGCTGGTACTCACAACCTCCAACCACAGTCCTTACACCTATCCGGAAGACCGTGTTTCCATCCCCTCCGGAGAGGGCCGTCTTGGTGCCGTCAGCTATGCGGACTGGGCCGTTGGCGACTTTTTGGAGCGGGCAAAGGAAAAACCATGGTTTGACAGCACAGTGTTCCTGTTCATCGGGGATCATGGCGCCGCCTCTGCCGGCAAGCAGGAGCTGAATCCGGAGAAGCACCTTATCCCGCTGGTAATCTACGCTCCGAAGCTCATCGAGCCGAAGCGTGTGGACACGGTAATCAGTCAGATAGATGCCATCCCCACTCTGCTGGAAGCCATCGGCTTTGAATACGACAGTTCATTCTACGGTGAGAATGCCCTCTCCCCCAACTATAAGTCCCGCTACTTCATCAGTAACTATCAGTACATCGGCTACGGTGATCAGCGTGGTCTCGCCATCCTGAAACCGGTTCGTCAGTCAACACTCCTTCTGGAAAACGGTGCTTCCGATAAGGACGGCAAAGACCTTCTGACAACAGCCATAAACTACTATCAGCACGCAAGCCGCTGGCGTGAGTTTATGAAGCAACGGTAATAAGCGAAAGCGGGTTTCTGTCAGACAGTTAGGCGAAAAAGAGCGTATAAGAAAAGGAGCTGTTTTTGAACAGCTCCTTTTTATTGCCTTGTTTATTCGATTACTTCTTGGTGATATCAGCGGCGAACCAGGTCTTGGAAATCTTAGCCATGGTGCCGTCCTTCTTCATCTCGTTGAGAGCCTTCTGGACATCGTCACGGAGAGCCTTGTCATCCTTACGGAAACCGATACCGAAGTTGGAAACAGGTCCGATTACAACATCGAGAGCCTTCAGCTTATCCGGATGCTTGGAGATATAGTAACGACCGGTGATTTCATCGCAGACAACAGCATCAAGGCGACCGTTCTCAAGATCCATGAAGCAGGCAATGTAATCAGCATAACGCTTTACTTCCTTCATGCTGTTCTTGAAAGCCGGAGTAGCGTCGATGTACTCCTCGGTGGTGCCGCCAGCCTGAGTACCTACAACCTTGCCGGCGAGGTCCTTCTCACCCTTGACCTCAAGAGTGCTGTCCTTCTTCAGGAATACGATCTGACGGTTTTCCATGTATGGATCGCTGAACATCATGTTTTCCTTGCGCTTCTCGGTGATATCGAGACCGTTCCAGAGAATGTCGATGCGCTTGGACTTCAGCTCTGCCTCTTTAGAGGACCAGTCGATAGCCTTGAACTCTACCGGACGGCCGAGACGCTTTGCAGCCTCCTTGGCCAGGTCGATGTCGAAGCCAACAATTTGGTTCTTCTCATCCTTGAAGCCCATGGGCGGGAAGTTGTCATCGAGACCGACAACGATCTTTGCCTTGCTGTCTGACTTGGCAGGAGCCTGAGCCGGCTTGTCGGAGCCGCCGCAGCCTGCCATCACCAGCATGGACAGGAGCATACAAATTGCCAACAGTTTTTTCATTGCTTATACCTCCAATAATAATTTTAACCAACTCGCTTTATTTTACTGAATAAAAAAATAAATAGCAAGGGAAAATATTAAAATTATGCCTTGAATAACGCCCGACAAAGGGCCGCTCCCTGCCGAAAAACAGACAGCCGTGCGCATTCCTGAATAGAAACAGCAATTACCCCGCACACAAAAAGACCTGTGACACTCACAGGTCTTCTTCCGTCATTTCATATCGGGCAGTATAATAGGCTGCCACCTCTTCACTGTATCCGCCATAGCCATCTCCGTGGACAATAAGCTCCGGCAACATTTTCAATCCAGGCTTTGCTCCCTTCTTCGCTTCCAGCAGAAAGAGAGTCGCTGCCTTCCCCGGCCTTGCCGTCACCATCCTGAGCTGCTTTGGTTGGAGATTGGCCGCGGTAAGTGCCCCTAGCACCTCCACCAGTCGGTCAGTCACATGAATCAGGCTGAACCGTCCGCCGAACTTCAGCAGATAGGAAGCGGCTTTGGCCACATCATCGATTGTTGCAGTGGTCTCATGTCGGGCATCATTTACCCCTGTCTGTCGGTTCGCCGCCCCTACCTCAGTCCCGAAATAGGGAGGATTGGCAACCACAGCATCAAAGGCTTCACGACCGGCATTATTCAGTACATCACGACTGCAGTAATCGCCGGGAAGGATTCTGATTTTTTCCTCCAGCCCGTTCAGACGGACGCTTCGCTCCGCCATTTCCGCCTGATTTTCCCGCAGCTCGATTGCCACAGCAGACTTTATTTTATCCGCCAGCAGCAGCGGCAGTATGCCGGTACCGGTACCCAGGTCGGCAATTTCATCCCGGCAGTTTGGTCTCAGCCTGACAAAATTTGCCAATAGTACAGCATCAAGCGAGAAACGAAATTCGTCTCTCGCTTGAATTATTTGTCGTCCGCCCCCAAGATCATCAAGGGTTTCATTTTCTCTCAGGGCTTCCATTATCTATTTTCGCCGTTCTCGCCGCTGCGAGGTTTGTTTGCCCGCTCCGGACGCGGTCCCCGGGGAGGTCTCGGTTCGCCGTTGTGATTATCCCGGCGGCGATGCTCACCCTTGTGTTCCCGTTTTTCCCGGCCTTCGCCCTTTCCCTTCTCTGGACGCGGGCCTTTGGGGTCGTGACCGCCTCTGCCCTCTTTGTTATCCCGGAACTCTCTCCGGCGGGGTTTACGGTCTCCGTCGTTTCTCTCCCGACGGCCGTGATGATTATCCGCCGCTGCAGCCTCTGCCAAAGCAGCCTGCTCACGCTCGTTCAGCATGGTAGCCACAGCGATAGCCGCTGCCATTTCCTCCGCGGAAACGGCTTCGTCTTCCTTCTCTACAATGTCTTCCCATGAAGCAACGATAGTCTTGCTGTCATCCAGAAGAATTGTTGCGGTGCGGCGCTGCTCGCTGATGGAGATGACCTTTCCGTCACCCTCCATGGTGGCAACCCGGCATCCCTGCTTCGGTGCCTGTATCTTCCGGCGCTCTTTGCGGCGGCTTACATAACAGTCATTCTCGTACTTCAGGCAGCACATAAGACGGCCGCAGATTCCGGAAATCTTTGTCGGATTAAGAGAAAGACTCTGCTCCTTGGCCATGCGGATAGATACAGGGACAAATTCGTCAAGGAAGGTGGCACAGCATAGCGAACGGCCGCAGCAACCCATTCCGCCCATCATCTTTGCCTCGTCTCTCACGCCAATCTGCCGCAGCTCAATACGGGTGCGGAAAACAGCGGCCAAATCCTTTACCAGCTCACGGAAGTCAATGCGCCCTTCAGCGGTAAAGTAAAAGACAATCTTATTAACATCAAAGGTATACTCTACATTGACCAGCTTCATCTCCAAGCCGCGCTCGGCGATTTTCTTGCTGCAGATAGAGAAGGCTTCTTTCTCTTTCTCCTTGTTTTCTGCTACCTTCTTGCGGTCATCGTCGCTGGCCAGACGAATAACTGCCCGGAGGGGCAGAGTGACCTTGGCATCCTCTATTTCCCGGGGCGGCTGAAGCACTTTGCCGTATTCCAGACCACGGACAGTCTCGGCAATGACATCGTCACCAAATTTGAGATCCAGTCCGCCGGTCCCGAAATAATAAACCTTGCCCGCCTGCTTAAAGCGGACACCTACTACTGTTTGCATATAAAAACTCCTATTAACTTTCTCTATATCAGAGGGATATTCGGCGAAGCATATCGCTCACGCCCCCTTTATATGGTCAAGAAATCAGGCAACATCCCTCAGCTCTATCATCAGCGCCTCTACCGACAGTCTTGCTGTCATGTTGCTGGTGGTAAGCCGCCGATAGGCCTCACTGAGAATGTCTGCCGTCTTCATCAGCTGCTCCGCAGTATATGCAGCAGACAGCTGCTGCAGGTCTGCCTGCAAATCACGATAGCGGGGAACCATCCCTGCCTCCATCCTGCGGATATCTTCTACTATTCTGCGGAAATAGTGATAATAATCAGACAGTTCACTACGGCTGAGTTTGCCCATTTTTTCTCCCCGGGCAAATATTTCCGGCATATCAGGCTTCTTTCCGCAGCATCCTCTCAGCTCTTTGAGAATATTCAGAGCTTCCGCCCGGCGTTCCAGCCCGCCGTTTTCTGCCAGTTCCTGCGCCCTGCCGGCACTGCCGTCGGCAATCAGCGTCAAAAGCTGAGGTGACGGATATTTTCCCGGACTCCGCATCAGAATAGTCAGCAGCTCATCATCCGACAGCGGCGAAAAGGCAATCGGTGTGACTCTGGATAAAATCGTCGGCAGAATCGAAGCCTGCCGCTCTGCGACGAGGATGAAAACGGTCTCACTGACCGGCTCCTCCAAAGTCTTCAGCAGACTGTTGGCCGCCGCCTCATTCATGGAGTCGGCACCGTCGATAATAATAACCCTGCGTCGGGAAAGTACCGGAACCTTCTGAGCCTGCCCGATGACCTCACGAACCATCTCTATCTTTATGGTTTTGAGTTTCTCCCCCTCCGGCACTACCACCTGAAAATCGGGGTGGGTCTGCTCTCTCATCTCCCGACAAGCCGCACACACACCGCAGGGGATATTCTCCTTACCATCGGCAAGGTCAAATCTCTCGCAGAGAAGTGACGCTGCCAGCACATTGGCTGTCAGCCGCTTCCCTATCCCCCTCGGTCCGTAAAAAAGAAGTCCATGAGGGACACGCCCGGCTTCCACCATCTGTCTCAGACGGTGAACCTTTTCTCTGTGGCCGACGATACTCGACCAGCTTGGTAAATTATCCATCATTAAAAATTACATATATAAATCTACCAGCATACCGCGAATGGCATCCTGACTAGCGACTATATCAAGCTG
The DNA here is from genome assembly GCA_017383125.1 of Schwartzia sp. (in: firmicutes). GTDB lineage: Bacteria > Bacillota > Negativicutes > Selenomonadales > Selenomonadaceae > RGIG250. Next base: position 1,269 of record JAFNYY010000095.1, on the reverse strand, counting down.
ATTCGTCTGTCCCAGGCGAATCTTCTCCGCCAGTACCTCAAGCTCACGGTCGACATTGCGTACAGTGGTAAAAACCTTCTGTCGGCCGAGTCTATCCCAGCCGGCATCCGTATGCAGGAAGTACATCCGGTCTACCGCTTCACTGACAAATATCTGGACCAGGGAACGGTAGCTCACCAGCTCATCATAGGTTGGGGTTGAAGACAGCCTGGCTCCCTGCTCGTCTATCTTCTTCAGCAGTTCCTCCAGCTCTTCCTTGCTCATATGGTGTTCCTGTCCTGCAAGTTCCATAGAGAAGGAGGTATCTGCCATATTCGCCCGCCCGATTCGATCACGCGAGAGAGTGGCAGCAGGACGCTGAGCTGAAAAACCATCAACCTTCATTGCCATCAGTCTCACCTCACTGTCGAATTAAACGCGAAAAAAACCGTTGTCATTATACCATAAGCGATATGCAAATTGAAGTCTGACAAGTGAAATCAGAAAGAATTTCCATTGCATATACATAAATACAGAGTCTTTGCTCGTTAATAGAGTCTGACGAATCACGCATATTGAGACGGCAACGCCGTCTCTACCTTAATGTCCCCCCGTGAACAAGGTCTGTAAGAAAACCGTTAATCAACATCGGTACTTGGCGACTGACAAGGAAGCATCCGCAGTCAGAGCCTAGTACCGCTATGTTGATTACCGAGCGAGAGCGTGTTTTCGTCAGACCCTGTTTACGGGTAAGTATAAAATCAATTAGAACCAGTCGGCATGACTGCCTGACAGAAGCCCGCTTTCGCTTATTTACTCACGCAGCGGTGCTAAGCTCCTGCTTCGCAAGACAGCTCGCGACACCTACAGGAGATATACTGCATTCACCCCTCCGACCTCGCTGCGCTCGGCCACCTCCCCTAGAGGGGAGGCTTTACATGTTACTCAAGACCACAACAAATCTAAAGAACACAAAAAAGACCGCTCCGTAAAGAGCGGTCTTGAATCAGCAGCTATCTATCCTCCCGGGCCGTCTCCAGCCAAGTACTTTCGACTTATATGCGCTTAACTACTGTGTTCGGATTGCCATGAGCACTTAGCGATCTGCAAGCGCAGCGCCGCAGGAGCTTAGTGCGAGGCATACTGAGCCCTTAGCATATCCGAGCGAAGCGATGGATATGCTTAGCCGCTCAGTGCTGGGAACATAAAAAGACCACCCTGTAAAGGGTGGTCTCTTAACCGGCAACTTTCTATCCTCCCGGGCCGTCTCCAGCCAAGTACTTTCGACGT
>JAFNYY010000094.1 GCA_017383125.1 Schwartzia sp. (in: firmicutes) | reverse complement strand
TTGGCGGGCATAACGGTGCGATGCTTATGCTGGTGTTCTCCCTGCTTATAAATTTTATAAGCTATTGGAAGAGCGACAGCATTGTCCTGTCTATGTATGGGGCAAAAGAAGTAACAAGGGCGCAGGCACCGGAGCTGTACGACCTGGTGGCAACTCTTGCCAGGCAGGCAAAGCTTCCGATGCCACGGGTCTGCATTATCAATGACCAGTCCCCCAATGCTTTTGCCACCGGCCGAAATCCGGAGCACGCTGCAGTAGCGGTGACTACCGGTATCATGCGAATCCTTGACCAGGAGGAGCTGGGTGGCGTTATTGCCCATGAGCTTAGCCACATTAAACATCGGGATACCCTTATTTCCACAGTTGCCGGCTCTCTTGCCGGTGTCATTTCCTCTATTGGGCATATGGCACAGTGGGCAATGATTTTCGGTATGGGCGGACGCCGCAGCGATGATGACGGTGAAGGTCTGGGAGCGATCTTTACGATTATCGTGGCGCCTTTGGCTGCAGCGCTTATTCAGCTGGCAATTTCCCGTTCCCGTGAGTACGCAGCTGACCGTTCCGGCGGAGAGATTTGCGGCAATCCCCTTGATTTGGCCAGTGCCCTTGAGAAGCTGGAGTACTACTCCGGTCGGATGAGTCCCATGGCTGATGCAGGTCCGGCTACAGCGCATCTCTTCATCGTAAATCCCCTGAAGAACACCGGCTTTTCCTTTAAGTCCATGTTTTCCACTCATCCCTCTACTGAGGACCGGGTGGCAGCACTGAAGGAGCAGGCGAGGGAAATGGGTATCCGTACCCGCTGAAAAGATTAAATACAAGAAAAAGAGCGGTTTTCCGCTCTTTTTTCTTTACTGCTGCGGTAATTTTGTTGTAATATATATTTGTATAAATTTATGCATAAAGAGGGACGCAGAATGATGTTCACCTTTTCTAAAAAGCATCGGGTGGTCGCCACGGGTTTGGCACTGGGGACAGTGTTGGTCTTTTGTCCGGACGGGCAGACTACAGCCGAAGCTAGCTTCCTGAACAAGTCGTATACTTCCGAAGCCGAGAGCGGTGCTGAGGCTTTAGATTGGATTGAAAATCGTGACCGAAATATCCGTAAGAATATGGAAACGAAGGAGCAGCAGCGCCTTCGCAAGGATGTCGCAGATATGAAGAAGGCGCTGCGTCACGACGAGCATCGTGATGCTGCAGCTGAGGCTTCCGGCAATGCAGCTCCGCAGCCGGAGCAGACAGACGGTACCTTCGGCAGTGTGCCGAAGTCCAAGCGGAAGAATGAACAGCCGCCCATTGCCTTTGAGGGTGATGATGTATTTTACGACCAGAAGACTGGTAATGTCTATGCCAGGGGGAGTGTAAAAATTACCCGGATCGACGGGAAGCGGGTTATTACTGAGCAGGCTGAAGGCAATCTGAAGACACAGAATGTAGAGATGGCTGATTCCGGTCAGGTAGTGAATATTACTCCGGGAGAGGCTAAGATAGATTTGACCGGCTACCGGGTAATTTATAACTATGGACGAAAGACCGGCAGCATGGAAAATGCCCGGGGCAAGGTGCAGGGCTGGTATATTACAGGCAAGCGGATTGAGTTTTTTCCGGATCAGGTAGTTATTTACAACGGTACAGTGACTGGTTGTTCGGCCAAGCACCCTGATTATCATATGACGGCCCGGAGAGTAGAAATTTGGCAGGATACTATGGTAATGCATAGTGTCGGCTATTGGCTGGCTGGGGTACAGATTGGCTGGGAGCGTCGGGTTACCAAAGATCTCACCAAGGAAGAGAAGGATTCCTACTATCCTGATTTCGGTTATTCCAGTAACGAGGGCTTCTCTGTAGGAGACAGGCTTAGTTGGGAAATTGCTAAAAATACCAGAGCCTATACTAAACTTAGATACTCCACAAAGGAGCACTGGAGAAACATATATGGCATGAATTATAGTGCGGAGGGTCACAGCTTCACCTTGGAATACGGTAAATACACCGATGATGACGACCATTTCCTGCAGAAGGAGCCGACCTTTAAGTATTCTTATGGACATAGGATTGGCAAGAGTCCATTTAGCATTTCCTTGGGTTATGAGCGCGGTAAGTGGAAGCAGAAGGCACGACACAACTCTAAGGCAGCGGGAAGTAATGTAGAGTCTATCCATACCGAGTACAGTGCGACTCTTTCCCCGGATGCTATTAAGTTCGGACGGAAACTGAGGATGAACAACAGCATCGGCTACAGTATCATCAAGGAGTCTCACGGAGATACCACAGATAAGGGCATGGAGTACAACGGAAGCTTCATGTACATCCCTTACGATGATCTGGTGTTTTATATGGGCTACAAGCATACTCAGAGAAACAGGCAGGATGCGTTGTTTGACTTCGATGATGAGAACTACAAGAGCCTTATGAAGTGGGGCATGAGTTGGCGTGTGGCGCCGAAAGACAGATTTGCTGTAGGCTTCAGCAAGGATGTAAGAGGTGGCCGCATGGATAAGGTGGACTATTACTGGTTCCACAATTTCCACTGCCTGGAGCTGATTTTCAATGCCCGCATAGACCATTACGAGAAGGATCACAGGTATAAAGTTAAGATGCAGTTTGCTCCGTGGTAAAAACGGCGCTGACGAAAACAAAAGGGTCTGTGAAAAATGAGCAATCATTTTTCACAGACCCTTTCTTAATGTAGATGCCGGTGAATAATGTCTGTAAGATAAACGAGCGAGAGCGGGTTTTCGGCAGACTTTATTCACAGATTCTTTTCTATTTCCTATTACAGATTAGCCAATCTATCGTTTATCGCGGCTTCATCCGGCTTCATGGCCTCGATGGTCTTACTGGTGAGGTAGCCGATTTCCCAGCC
>JAFNYY010000093.1 GCA_017383125.1 Schwartzia sp. (in: firmicutes) | reverse complement strand
TCCGTCATGATGGGTGAAGAGAATAATTGTCGGAGCTGCCGTCTTGCCAAAAGCAGTTTCCCTGACAATGCCATAGCCGAAATTTGTCTTCATTACAGTACCCACCGGATACAGTGCCACCGTATTGAAGAATTTTTTCATAAGCTCCTCATCAAACTGTCCCACAGAGCAGGAGGTCATGATGCGGTGAGCTACATGAGGACGATAGGGCTGCTTGTAAGGCCGGTTTGCCGTCAGAGCATCATAGACATCTGCCATAGCGACGATTCGGGAATAAAGATGAATGTCATCTTCCATCAGGCGATTCGGATAACCCTTGCCGCTGATGTGTTCATGATGCTGTGCTGCAATCTTCGCCAGTATCGGCGCATTGGCAATACCGGACGCCATGATGCGGCGATAGCCAGCCTCCGGATGGAGCCGCACCACTTCCATCTCGTTGTCGCTGAGCCGTCCGGCCTTCGTAAGGATTTCTCCGGGGACAGCTACCTTGCCGATATCGTGGAGCAGAGAGCCCTTTATCAGCAGCAGCAGCTCATCCCGGCTGAAGCCGAGGTGCAGTCCAAGCATTGCCGAAAGCACGGCAACATTTACGCTATGGGCGAAGGTATATGTATCGTGGGTACGAATATCGGTAAGCTGAACCAGGCTGCCTTTGCTATTCAGCACATCAACCAGTATCTTTTCAGAGGATTTCTCGACATCCTCCACCTTCAGCATGCCCTTCTTCATTGTTTCAAAGCAGTTGAACACGCTGTGTATAGCCTCGACTCTGGTCTGCTCCTGAACTACATCAGGCGGTGGGGGAAGCGCAATCTCCGGTGTTGCACTGGTGACAGTCAGGGACTGGACCCCAAGCTTCTTCAGTCTGTCAATGTACTGGTTGTTTACCTCCACACCTCGGGTCAGGTAACTGCCGCCCTTGGAGTTGTATATACTCTGAGCGGTAATCATTCCCGGGCGCAGTTTTCTCACGGGTATATTTACCATATCTATCTCTCACTTTAAAAATTACAGCAGGCCGCAGCCAACTATTCTTCTGCGACATTATATTAAGGATTATAATACAAACTCCGCTTCAATAAAAGTAGCGACCTCATCTTTTTGTATATTATTCAGCACTTTCCCAAACAATCAAGTTGCCCGTCCACTGCCGTAAGAAGCTTAAACATCATTTTTCATTGCATTCTTTCATGTACCAAAAAGAATTATGTATGCAATCTCAAAATATAAGCCACTTTTAGTGTATACATTAAAATTCTCAGGCATCGTCTCGTCATGTATTGAAAAGTACCGCTGTATACAGTATGTTTTTGTATAGGGTATTTACAGCCACCTTTTTTGCCTTTATACTTTCGTCCATAGCGACGCGGCTTAAGATAAAACATAGGCCGCTGTTATTTTTACTCATCTTTTTATTATACCACAGGACATTTATTTTGGAGGTTTTATTATGGCTGAAATCGAACGTCTTATGGGAGAGGTCAACAGCTTCGTCTGGGGACCTATCATGCTCTTCTTCCTGGTTGGTACAGGCGTGTACCTGACCATCCGACTCAAGTTCCTCCCCTGGCGAAACCTCGCCTACGCCGTAGGAATGATTTTCGAGAAAAAATCCGAGCACAAAGGTGATATTACCCCCTTTCAGTCCCTGATGACCGCGCTCTCCGCAACAATCGGTACCGGCAACATCGTCGGTGTCAGCACCGCCCTCGTTCTCGGCGGCCCCGGTGCTCTCGTCTGGATGTGGATTTCCGCTGCCTTCGGTCTTTCCACTAAGTATGCTGAATCCGTTCTCGCCGTCAAGTACCGCGAAACCAACAGCGTCGGTGAAATGTGCGGTGGCCCGATGTACGCCATGAAGAAGGGCTTTTCCAACAAAGCTTTCGGTTCCTTCCTGGCTGCTGCCTTCGCAATCTTCGCTGTAATTTCCTCCTTCGGTATCGGCAACATGACTCAGGCCAACTCCATTGCCGCTGCTCTCAAAACTTCCTTCGCACTTCCCACCTGGATGACCGGTATTCTCCTTACCGCTCTTTCCCTTCTGGTTCTTGTAAAGGGCATCAAGTCCATCGGTAAGGTTTCCTCCGTTCTCGTTCCGGTAATGGCAGTCTTCTACTTCTGCGCTTCCGTTGTAGTAATCGTAATGAACGCTTCCGCTATTCCGGCCGGCATTGCCGAAATCTTCCGCATGGCCTTCGCAGCTGATGCTGTTGCCGGTGGTGTCGGCGGTGCTATCGTAGCCAGCATGTTCCAGGCTATGCGCTGGGGTGTTGCCCGCGGCGTATTCTCCAACGAGGCTGGCCTCGGTTCTGCTCCTATCGCTGCTGCTGCTGCTCAGACCGACCATCCTTCCCGTCAGGGCTATGTAAACATGACCGGCACCTTCTTCGATACCATGATTATCTGCATGCTCACCGGTCTCGTAGTTGTCTGCTCCGGCTGCCTTGGTCAGATTGACCCGTCCACCGGCAAGCTTCTCACCGGTGCAAACCTCACCATCGGTGCTTTCTCTACCGTATTCGGTGATTACGGCAAATACATCGTTTCCCTCTCTCTGGCTCTCTTCGCTTACACCACCATCCTCGGCTGGGAATACTACGGGGAGAAATCCCTTGAGTACCTCGTATCCAACCGTGCCGTTCTCATCGCTTATCGCATACTCTTCTCCTTCATCACCTACATCGGTGCTACCATGACTCTCTCCTTCGTTTGGGACTTCTCCGATACCGCAAACGGTCTTATGGCTATCCCGAACCTCATCTGCCTCGTATTACTTGCCAAGGATGTAGCCGATGAGTGCTTCGACTATCAGAAGAACGTCATTGAAGCCAAGAAATAATCCTCTCTCTTAATCAGCACACAACAAAATTAACCCATAAACAAAAACGCCTGCTATATGCGGGCGTTTTTGTTTTGGTGTGTGTTGTATCTATAATTAAAACGAGCTGAAAATAAAGCCTGACGAAAACTCGCTCGCGCTCGATTATCTGCACAACGGTACTAAGCCTCTGCTTCGCAGGCCTGACTCGCAGGTCGCTAAAGTACCGGTGCATATAAAAGATCTTCTTACAGGCTTAATTCTCAGCACTCAAATTTACTTACCTCCAGTTGAACTGATAGATTTTATCCTGCCTATTCGATGCCATTAAGACAGAAACGGCTTCGCCGTATCTTATTGCGGCATAACAAAACCCCGGCGGCTATCTGCAACAGCTGCCGGGGTATATTTTTATTTGAAGTCTTAGGCTTAAACCTTGAAGGACGCTACAGCCTCCTGGAGCTTGTTGGCAAGCTCTGCCAGGCTTTGGCTTGCGGAGGAAATCTCCACCATGGATGCTGTCTGTTCCTCAGTAGCTGCGGAGATGGACTGAGCCTCACCGGCACTGTTATTGCTGCTGGACTCGATGCTCCGTACAGAGGCTGCTACAGACTCGCTGCCTTCGGCTACTTCCTTGACAGCGACAGTAACAACATCTACCTGAGAGCAAAGCTCGTTGACATCAGAAGCAATCCTGCTGAAGGTCTCACCGGCAGACTGGACAGCCGTCAGCCCCTGAGTAACAAGGACGGAGCCGCGCTGACCGGCCTCGACTGCTACTTTCATGTCGGCCAGGTTCTTCGTGATAAGCTCGCTGATCTGCTCGGAGCTGTTGCGGGATTCCTCGGCCAGCTTCCTTACTTCCTCGGCAACTACAGCGAAGCCGCGTCCCGCCTCACCGGCACGGGCAGCTTCAATCGCCGCATTGAGAGCCAGCAGATTTGTCTGGGAGGCAATGCTGGTAATCATATCGACGATATTATTTATCTGCTGAGAACCCTGTTCCAGCTTGGTGATAGCTTCCAAAATCTCGGCAGAGCCATCGTTGATTTCATTCATTCGGCTTACGATGCCGTTGATAGCCTCACGGCCCTCATTTGCCCTGTCACTGGTGTCAGCTGCCACTCGGGCAATATCGTTGGCATTCTGAGCAATTTCGCCGGTAGATACAGACATGGTCTGGGCGGTAGCATTTGCCTCCTTGGCATCAGATGCCTGAGTAGCCAGACCGCCGGCAATATTGGTAATGGAGTCGGCAACAGTCTGCGCTGCCTAACTGGACTGATAAGCACTGGCAGTAAGCTCCTCACTGGCAGCAGCTACCTGCTCGGATTCGCTCATTACAGTGGTTATCAGCTTGCGGAGGTTTGCCCTCATCTCATCAAAATCCCGTGCCAGCTTGCCGATTTCATCGTTACTTTCTACGGATACACCCTGACGGCGGAGGTCGCCGCTGGTGAGCTCCTCGCACTCGGCACAGAGCTGAACAATCGGTCTGGAAATATTGTTGGCAAACGCTACGATGGCACCGATTGCCACAAGGATAATAACGATAGTGGCACCGGCCATAAGCTTCAGGATGTTGGACACCTGAGCCTTTACTTCGTCAAAGGGAGCAGTAGTTACGACGTAGAAATTGCGGGCAGCCAGCTTAGCGGGGGTGATAACGGCCAGCTGATGAACTCCGTCCGGGGAGGTATACTCGCCGACGACCTGTTCTTTCTTGCTACTTGCATCGGCAAACAGCTTAATTAGGCGTTCATCCAATTCGCCGCCGCCGGGGATTTCCTTTACCTTCAGGTTCAGTTTACCCATCTGCTCCGGATGCTTGGCATAGCCGAGGACAAGACCTTCCTCGTCAACGATGTAGCCGTAGCCGGTCTCAAACAGCTTAACCTCGGAGCTTATCTTGCCGAGGCTGTCAAGAGAAACCGTACCGAAGATGACACCGTCAAACTTGCCGTTGTTCATAACAGGAACGGCAAGAATAGTGGTAAGCTTACCGGTGCTGGCACCCATGCTGGGGGCAGCCTGATATGCTTTGCCGCTGGCCTTTACCGCTTTGAAATAGTCGCGGCTGGCACGGTCAATAGTCTTCCTGGCAGTATTGACACCTTTTCCGTTGGCATCCAGCCACACCAGAGAATCCACCTCCGGCACGAGAGTCTTTGCCTTTATAAGGGCCTCTGCCTTCTGCTCCATAGTACCGGTCTTAAACACCGGCAGGATAGCCAGCTCCTCCATGTGTGCCTTTACAAGCGCCATTTCGGATTCAACCCGGACTGCATTGCGTTCACCTGTCTCACAGGCAAGCTCGGTGGCTTCCTTTACCAGGGCATCTGAAGCCAGATAATAGCTGATTCCACCCAATACCAGAGAGGATATCACGAACAATGGCACCAGCATTACAAGCAATTTCGCCCGAACAGACGAAAAACTCATAAATCTATCCCTCCTAATTCGGAATTACTTATAAATTATTTTTATTTTATCATCCGACAATTCCAAGGTCAACAGGCGTTCCAAGGGACTTATTATCTATTTGTGAGACTTCTGTAGGTCTTGGATTCTTCCAAGCTTCGCTTGACCGGTTTTTCAGCAAAGGAATATCTGCCGCAGGATTCGCAAACGAATCCCAGCTCCCGGAAAACCTCCAAAATCAGGCCCAGCTCTTCCCGGCAGACTCCGGTGGAGCGGACAAGTCCTTCATCTATAGCAAATGATTCCGCACCGGCAGCAGCTGCCGATTGACGGACAAGACGAAAAACATTGCGCAGCCGCTCCGGAGAAAACGCCGAGCAGGATGGACGCAGCTCAGTTACTATGCACTCTGGTCGATGCTGTCCCTGCCACTCGTTGTCATTCACAGTAAACAGGAAGTCTACGGCCGAACTGTTTATCAGTTCAAGCTGCTCCCCGCCTCGCCAGTAGACAGCCCTCGCTCTGCCGGGAAGCCAAAATTGGAGATGAACACCCTCCTGTCCCATGGTGGCCGCCCGTTCAGCCCGTACCTCAAAGAGACCGAAAACCGGTTTTCTGTTTCCCTCACCGGTAGGCTCAAGCTTCTTTAAATCTTCAAGGATGTCAGCAGTTATCTCCGAAGGCTTCAGCCGGCACTCTGCTTTTATCTTTTTCTGCCGGTCCCGATCAGTAAGTACCCGTCCGGCATATTCAGTCAACGCCGCTGTGAAGTCACCAAGATTGTCTGCCTCCACCGTCACGCCGGCTGCTTTGGCATGACCGCCAAAGCGGAAAATATGGGCCGATACCTCCGGCGAAGCGAGGGCGTCATGAATGTGGAAGCCATCGATGCTTCTGGCGGAACCTTTCGCCCAACGAACTCCGGTGTCTTTATCCTCAGTGATTGAGAAAACCACCGTCGGCCGGTTGTATTTCTCCATGAGCCGGGTCGCTACCAGTCCGATGATTCCCTCTGCCCAGTCCTCTCCGGCTGCTACGATGACATCCCGCTGTGCAACGGGGACAGCTCCCAGCGATTCCTCCCTCTCCAGCTCGGACTCAGCCTGTGCCGTCAGCTGCTTTGTGAGATTCTGCCGCTCCAGATTGTAGTCCTGCAGCTTACCCGCCAGCTTCGCCACGGTGAAGGAATCTTCTTCCAGCAGTAGCTCCACTACCACGCCGGCATCGGCAATCCGCCCTGCCGCATTGATGATCGGTGCAATACGGAATCCTACATCCTCGGTAGTGACTTCCCACATGGTCTGGCCACCGGAAAGCAATTCCTCTCCCGCCCCACTCTGTGGAGCCACCTTTTTGACCCGAGCCGCTTCCAGAATGGCTCTCAGGCCCTTTATCTCAGTATGTCCCAGCAGCTCTAGACCACGCTTCACCAGTCGGCGGTTTTCATCCAGCAGGGGCATTACATCCGCGCAGGCACCGAGGGCCGCCAACTCCATATCTGTTTCGTATGGCATTCCCTTCGGCTGAGGAGCCATCATTTCCGTCAGCAGCTCCGCCAGCTTAAAGGCCACCTCCGCCCCGCAGACTTCTTCCCATGGATAGGCCGCTCCCCTGTGGTGACAGTGGGGATTTACCACGGCTATCGCTACAGGGATGACCTCCTTATCCAAATCATCCTTATCCGGCAGATGATGGTCAGTAACTACGAAGTCAATCCCCAGCTCCTCCGTCATCCTCGAAATAAGCTCTGCTGACTTTATTCCGCAGTCCACAGTGACCACAAGTTTAGTTCCCTCGGCAGCAATCTTTCGGAGAGCGGCTTCATTGAGACCATAACCTTCCCGGAATCGGTTGGGCACATACCAGGAGATATTTTCCGCTTTGCCCCCCAACCGCCGCAAAGCACGGACGAGAATCGTCACGGAAGTAACGCCGTCCACGTCATAGTCGCCGTATATGCAGACCTTCTCTCCCCGCTCGATAGCTACGGCAATCCGCTCCGCCGCCGCCATGGAATCAGACAGCAGACGGGGAGAATGAAGCTCCTGCTTCTCCAGTGGATTGAGGAATCTATCTGCCGCAACAGCGTCGGTAATCCCCCGGCGATAAAGCAAGCCAGCCAAAAACTTAGATATTCCCGACTCTTTGGCAAGTTCCTTTATTGCCCCATCGCAATCGCAGCTTCCATCGTTTTCCGAAAATTGCCAGATTGACCTTTCCCTGTTTATCATAATTTCTCCTCAAAATATCATTCAAACTGCGGATACCACTCAGCAATCTGCTCCGTACCTATCTCGAAATGCTGATAGTCCTTCTTCTCTATCCAGTGCCCTCCCCATTGGAAACCGGCTGATATGAACAGCCGACAGCACAGGTCATCCTCTGCGATTTTGTAGGGGAATTCTTTCCGCCTGTCTATGTAAGCTCGGCCAGCTTCCGGTGCCACATAGAGGCTGCCATCCACCGTCTTTACATAGGGATTATAAAGAGGGTTGATATCCACCGCCAGCCCAAGGCCGTGCTTGGATATTTTATCGGTATGGGCAATGAGGCGGTAGTTGAAGCAGGAGGAGTTGTTGTACTCCATTGACCGGTCATCATCGGCTCCGTAATCATCAATGAGCCTCATCCGCTGGATAGGATAGCGGGACTCATAAAGCTGCTGTAGTATGTTCAGCACCGACTGAGCTATATGGCGGTTTACCACCATTTCTCCTTCATGCACCTGTCCTGCCAAATCGACATGAAGAACATGGAGATACCGCAATTCTTCCCACGGCAGTCGGCAGTCGGTTTTGTAGGACTTGCCCATCATACGCTGCTTCAGTGTCGGGGTTATGTCGGAAATGTAAAAATTCTGGTTATTCATAGCGTTTCCTTTCCTTATATATTATAATGCAAATGTTTAAAAATTTGCACGGCAATTTCTTCCTATTGGCTCAAAAAGGAGAACCCATGAATAGATTACGGATTTTCTGCAGCCTCCTGCTGCTCCCTTTCCTGCTGCTGACCGCCGGCTGCGGCGGCAGCCGATACAGCTCCGCTCCCAAAGACACGATCTCCATGGTGCTGAATTCGGAGCCGTCTACCCTTGACCCGGCCATGACCTACGGTCTCGCCGAAAGCAATGTGCAGGTGGAGCTTTTCGAGGGACTGACCCGTCTGGACGAGAAGGGCATACCTCAGCCGGCTTTAGCTGAAAGCTGGACTGTCACCCCCGACGGATGCACATACACCTTCCGCCTCCGGCCTGGTATCTGCTGGAGCGACGGCACCCCCATCACCGCCGATGATTTCGTCTACTCATGGCAGCGGGTCCTCGACCCCAAGGTGGGCTGCGGCAATGCCTATATGCTTTACCCAATACTCAATGCAGAAGAGTACAACACCGAGGAAGCAAAGGCGGAGTCTCTCGGTCTGACAGCCCTTAACCCCACTACTCTGCAGGTAGTGTTGAAAAATCCCACCGCCTACTTCCTCGGACTTACAGCCTTCCATGTCTTTTATCCGGTGCCCCGTCATGTAGTAGAGGCTGCCCCCGACACCTGGGCCAGCAACTACGAGACTGTCGTCGGCTGCGGCCCCTATACTATTACAAAGTGGGTTCATTCCAGCAAAATCATCCTGAAGAAGAACGACCGGTACTGGAACAGGGATAGTGTGCGCTCCTCCTGCATCATCATGCCAATCAGCGAGACAAAGAGCACCCGCCTCACCATCGTGGAAAGCGGACAGGCCGACCTGATGCTTGACCCTCCCACTGCCGATGAGGATCGGCTGCGGGATAAGGGACTCTATCGGGTTGAGCCGATACTCGGTACCACCTACTATCTCTTCAATGTGACAAAGCCGCCCTTTGACAACCCGATGGTCCGCAAGGCTTTCGCCCTTGCCGTCACCAGAGAGGATATGGTAAAGACTATCATCCGCAACGGACGGTCTCCTGCCTACGCGCTCGTACCATCCGGTATTGTGAACGGAGGAAAGGACTTCCGACAGGAGGGTGGCAAGCTGACGACAGACAATGCCACCCTCGCCAAAGAGCTGCTGAATCAGTCCGGCTATCACGGTGAGCCGGTAGCCATCCTCTACAATACCAACGAACTTAACAAGGCAGTCGCCGAATCCATCCAGGCCATGTGGAAAAATGTGCTGGGGGTAAAGGCAGAACTCATCAATCAGGAAACGAAGGTTTTCTACGATACCCGTGAAAACGGCGACTATCAGGTGGCTACTACCAACTGGATTGCGGATTTCGCCGACCCAGCAACCTTCCTTGAAGCATTCTCAGACAAGACAAACGACGCCCAGTATCATGTCCCTGAGTACGACGCCATCATTGCCGCCGCCCAGCAGGAGACTGACCCGGTCAAAAGGATGACTCTGCTTCATCAGGCAGAGAAAAAGCTCTTTGACGACTGCGTTCTTATCCCGCTGTTTCACAGCAGCCAGCCAATGGTGGTACAGCCGTCCTTCAAAGGCTTCTTCTGCTCGCCGTTGGGCATTATCGACCTGACCCATGCCTACAGAGAGGAATAATCATGACTGCATTCCCCCCCCCTGAAATAAAACAGCTCCTCTGTCAGAAGATAGATGAGCTTTCTCCGGTGTTTCACCGGATTGCCGACTATCTTCATCAGCATCCGGAGCTGAGCGGTAAGGAAGAAAATTCTTCCCGGCTACTGCAGGATATATTGTCCGATTGCGACTTCACCATCTCTCCCATTATCCCCGAAGCCCTTCCTACCGCCTTTCACGGTGTAAGGGGAAACGGCCCGGTAAGCATCGGCTTCCTGGCCGAGTACGACGCTCTGCCAAAGCTGGGTCACGGCTGCGGTCACAATCTCATAGCCGCCATGAGTGCCACCGCCGCCATCGCCTGCGGCGAAATATTAGGTGAGCAGGCCACCGTTCACATCTTCGGCTGTCCGGCCGAGGAAACAATCGGCGGCAAGGTGTTTATGAGTGAGGCCGGAGCCTTCAAGGGACTTGATGCTGCTCTTATCTGTCATCCCGGTGATGTGACTGCCATCGGCGGCACCTCCTACGCCACTCATCCCCTACGCTTCACCTTCATCGGCAAGCCGGCTCATGTGGCAGAACCGGACTATCACGGAATCAATGCGCTGGATGCTCTGGTGGATTTCTATCAGCAGCTTGGTGTCCTGCAGGAATCATTTACCGAGCCCTACATCATCGGCAAAATAATCACCGAGGGCGGCTCTGCCCCCAACATCGTGCCGGAACGGGCTGTGATGAAGACCACCATAAGAGCGCTGCGGACAGAATACCTTGAGGAGGTCATGCTGCCCCGGATAAAGGAGCTGGCCCAGCGGGTATCTCAGGCTCACGGCACGGAGCTGGAAATGGAACATTACGAGCCGCTGTTCAAAAATCTCATCAATGACCGGCAGCTCAGCGAATACATGAAGGCCAATTTTGAGACGCTCGGCCTGACGGTAACGGAATATCCCGCCGACGAGGCCGACGGCTCCACCGATGTGGGCAATGTAAGTCACGACGCTCCCACGATCCAGCCGGAAATAAAAATAGGTGAGGGCATTTCTGCCCACACCCATGAGTTTGCTGCCGCCGCCGGCAGTGAGTACGGAAAAAATATGGCACTGCTGGCGGCCAAGGCGATGGCTATGACGGCGGCGGATGTTGTATTTGGAAAAGGGAAACAATCAAAACGAAGCGGTGAATAATGTCTGTCGAAAACACGCTCTCGCTCGGTAATCAACATAACGGTACCAGGCTCTTACTGCCTATGCTTACTTGTCAGTCGCCAAGTACCGACGTTGATTAACGGTTTTCTTACAGGCATTATTCGCCGCCGTTTACATTATAAAAGAGGCTGTCGCTTTGTGCGTCAGTCCCTTTCTTTTATCAATATATGTTGACGCAAGCCTCCCCTCTAGGGGGGGTGACCTGCGCAGCAGGTCGGAGGGGTGACAGAGACTGCTTTTACACCCCTCAGTCAGCTTCGCTGACAGCTCCCCTCAATGGGAGCCTTTCAAACAGATTAGT
>JAFNYY010000002.1 GCA_017383125.1 Schwartzia sp. (in: firmicutes) | reverse complement strand
CTTGAGTAACATGTAAAGCCTCCCCTCTAGGGGAGGTGGCCGAGCGCAGCGAGGTCGGAGGGGTGCATGCAGTAGATGTCCTGTAGGTGTCGCGAGCTGTCTTGCGAAGTAGGAGCTTAGCACCTCTGCGTGAGTAAATAAGCGGAAGCGGGCTTCTGTCAGGCAGTGATGCCGACTGGTACTACGGGAAATCATTTTCTTCTGTCCATTTTGTTGTGGTCTTGAGAAACATGTAAAGCCTCCCCTCTAGGGGAGGTGGCCGAGCGCAGCGAGGTCGGAGGGGTGAATGCAGTATATCTCCTGTAGGTGTCGACTGCAGGCTGCCTGACATAGGCTGTTATTCATCCAGCACAGGATTGCTGTGGCAAAGTCCTTATCGACATTAGGCTTTTAGAGACCGCTTCATATTATCTTTTACACCTGCTGTTACACTAGCCCTTCGGATATTTTTCTGCGCCGTCCTTATTGAATTTCTGCCTGTAAAAATGTTGTTTTAGTGTATTTTGATTTCTTTTTTCGACATATAACTAACCTATTTGATAAATTTTAATATTTTTTTGCTGAACCCTTGAATTTACTGCATTTTCAGACTTGACGAATTGAGAAATCCTGCTATAATGCGGTTTAGAGGGTTTCCCGTGTAAAGAACCCAGTATAAATGCGTTTTGGGAGGAATTGTAATGAACAAAGTCCAGATGGTTGCTGCTGTTGCTGAAAAAGCAGGTCTCACCAAGAAAGATGCTGAGAAGGCTATCAATGCTGTAACTGAGGCTGTAAAAGAGGCTCTCGTAAAGGGTGACAAGGTACAGCTCATCGGCTTCGGTACTTATGAGGTTCGTGAGCGTGCTGCTCGTACCGGCCGTAATCCTCAGACTGGTGCAGAGATTAAGATTGCTGCTGCAAAGGTTCCTGCTTTCAAGGCTGGTAAGGCTCTGAAGGATGCTGTTAACCCGGCTCCGGCTCCGGCTCAGAAAGCTCCGGCTGCAAAGGGCAAGAACAAGAAGAAGAAGAAATAATTTCCTTTTCTTAATTGTGATAAAGAATAGGGATAGGCATTTGCCTATCCCTATTTTTGTGAAAAAATGACGGTTGAAAATGATACAGCATTTTCAACCGTCATTTGCCTTAATGTATTTTCTTGAGAATGATGTGTGTATAAAATCGTTTATACGCGCTGGTACTTAACGATCTGCGAGTCGGGCCTGCGAAGCAGGAGCTTAGTACCGCTGCGCTGATAACTCAGACTAACTCACTTAATGAGTCCGCGTGAAACGATGGACGAATTTAGTGAGTGTCACGCATACGATCTTAGCGATTGCCGAGTGCAACGATGGCAGAGCTTAGGGAGTATCAGTGGGAGAGGCTGTTTTTCCAGATATTATTTACAAGTCGTTTAGATTCTCTGGGGACGCTTCCGGCTGAGGGATCGTCTGGGTGACCCTTATCTTGTCGATTCTGGCTCTGTCCATGGCCATGACCTCAAAGGTAAATTCATCCCAGGTTGTCGTTTCTCCTACTCTGGGGATGTAGCCAAAGAGGGCAGTGACCATGCCACCCATGGTCTGGTAGTGATCGCGCTCTTCATCAGGCAGCTTTTCAAGGTCAAACCGTTCTTTGAAGTCATCAATGGAGCAAAGACCTTCCATCTGCCATACATGGTCGCCAATTTCCTCCAATGGATCGCCTTCCTCATCCTCCTCGGCAGATTCAGCGGTTATCTCGTCGATTATGTCCTGATAGGTTATATAGCCGATAACGCCGCCAAATTCGTCAAGTACGATGCCCTCATGCATACCGCTTTCCCGGAACTTCTCAACCACTCTGAACGGCTCCATGGAGCGGGGGATGAGCAATGGTTTCTTTACGAGGGCGGCAAGGTCCAGGGGTTTGCCGTCCAGTACGGAGTCCAGCAAATCCTTGGCGTAAATAATGCCGCAGAACTCGTCAAGACTGTTTTTTCCGACGACAAAGACATCTTCTTTGCTTTCACGGATGAAGGCGAGGTTATCGTCGGGATCGTCGTCTAAATCAAGCCATTCCATTTGTGTACGGGGCTTCATCAGGGAATAAGCGGTCTGGTCGCCCATGTGGAAAATGCGCTCAACCATTGTCTGCTCATTCTTTTCGATGATACCATCTTCCGCACCCTGCTCCAGAAGGTCTTTCACTTCGTCCTCGGTGACGGAGTCGTCAATGTGGGGGTTTATACCGAAGATGGTAAGGACTGTGTCTGTAATGAGCACGAGAAATGTCCTAAGCGGTGAAATAAGCCTTGTAAAGTAGAGCAGATTGCTGCTGTGCCGGCAGAGGACCTTTTCCGGTGCCTGCAGAGCAAGCTTCATGGGAAGATAATTACCGAAAATCAGGTATAGAGCTGTTGCGGCAGCTAAGGAAAGAAGGAGCGACAGCTCTGTGGAATATCCACCCAGAGGTAAGTATTGTGCCATCAGAGGGGCAGCGTACAGCGTCAGACTGATGCCTGTTACTACCGGGAAAAAAGTCAGACCAATCTGAATGCTTTCCAATATTGGCTCAGGATTTTCCAGTATATAGAGCGCTTCCTTAGCACCCTTGTAGTCCTCGTCCTCCAATCGCTCCAAGGAGGTTTTGGAGCTGTCCTGAAGGGCTGTTTCGGAGAGGGTCAGCATTGCGCTGAAAAGCAGGCATACAGGTATGATTATAAGCCATAAGCCGTCGAGGGTATCCATTAAACTGCACATCCTTTTATAAAAGTAGGGGCTGTGAAAAAAGTCTGACATCGACCTCTTTCGTCTTGCTTCGCGAGCCACCTTCTATAAATATACTAAGTTCATCCTCCGCTGTGCTCGGATATCACTAAGTAGTTTGCTTGGATCGCCCAAGTGCTCATGCACATCCAGAGGGGGAGGAATTTACGCTTTCCATGGGGAAGGGGGGACCGGCACAGCCCTGTGTAAACGAACCGATGATGAAGGAGGGCAGCGACACACAGCGTCGTGTGAGTGCCGTGCGAAGCACATCGTAGAAGTGGGTGAGGTAAATTATGGATTTCTTACAGACATTTTTTAAAGCATATATATCGAGGAAGGGACTGTGAAAAAATGAATGCTCATTTTCCCACAGTCCCATGGTTTTACTTACATTAGAATACCATGACCTTATCCATGTCAAGGTATACCTTGTCTCCGGTTTTCAGAGCGCCAAG
Organism: Schwartzia sp. (in: firmicutes); assembly: GCA_017383125.1. Taxonomy (GTDB): domain Bacteria; phylum Bacillota; class Negativicutes; order Selenomonadales; family Selenomonadaceae; genus RGIG250. The sequence continues at coordinate 22,038 of JAFNYY010000002.1, read as the reverse complement.
CTCGGCACCCTTCTCGATGACTCGGATGATGGTATCGCCTACCAGAACACGATAGTCGACGGAGTCACCAAGGTAGAAATATTCTTCGATAGTACCGGCGATAGCACCGCCGTTTACGCTCATGGTGATATTTTCCGGACGGACGGCAATTTGCAGCTCATCCTTGGGAGTACCCTCGTAGGGGACGCTGAAGTTCGTACCCTTGATGAAAGCACGATCGCCGCGCCGCTCGCCGGGGATGAAGTTGATAAGACCGACGAAGTCGGCAACCATCTTGTTGGCGGGGCGGGTGTAAATATCGTAGGGAGTACCAATCTGCTGAACAACACCCATGCTCATGACAACGATACGGTCACTCATGGTCATTGCTTCGCTTTGGTCGTGGGTTACATAGATAACGGTTATACCCAGCTTCTTCTGAATAGCGCTGATTTCAAAGCGCATACTCTCACGGAGCTTTGCATCAAGGTTACTGAGCGGCTCGTCCAGAAGGAGAAGACCGGGACGCATTACAAGGGCGCGAGCCAGAGACACACGCTGCTGCTGACCGCCGGAAAGCTGATTGGGATAGCGGTCACCGTACTCGCCAAGGCGAACCATCTCCAGCATTTCCTGTACCCGGGCCCGACGCTCTTCCTTGGGAACCTTCTGTATCTTGAGAGGATAGCCTACATTCTCTGCGACAGTCATGTGAGGCCATACGGCGTAGCTCTGGAATACCATGCCTACTCCGCGCTTCTCCGGGGGTACGAAAATACCCTGCTCACTGCTGCTTACTACTCTGTCATCGATGATGATGTTGCCTTCGGTAGCCCGCTCAAAGCCGGCAACCATACGGAGGGTAGTAGTCTTTCCGCAGCCGGAGGGGCCGAGGAAGCTGATGAACTCACCTTCCTGAATATCAATGTTGAAATCCCCTACAGCAGTTACATCGCCGAAGCGTTTGTAGAGGTGTTCTATTCTTACCTGTGCCAATTTCGTTCTCTCCTTTATCAGATGCCAACCTTACCCTTGGTAACCTTGTTCAGAATCAGATTGCCTACCAGTACGATCAGCAGGATGATGACCGACAGAACGGAAGCGTTCTGAGTATCGGCATAGGTCTGCAGCTCGTAGAGCAATACACCCATCGTCTTGGTATCAGAGCCGTAGAGGAGGTTACTCATGGTCAGCTCGTAGAAGCTGGGCATGAAGATGAGGAACCAGCCGGCAATGATGCTGGGAGCAACGAGGGGCATGATGACATCCTTGCAGGTTCTTATCCAGCTGGCACCGCTGTTGAGGGCGGCTTCTTCCAGACTGATATGTACCTGACTGAGGGATGCGGCAATAGTGCGAACACTCATGGTCATGTACTTGACCAGATAGCTGACTACCAGAATCCACATAGTGGAGTAAAGATTGAGACCGTAGTTACCGCTGAAGGTAATAATAAGCGCAAGCGCGATAACGATACTGGGAGTGGAGCCGCCAAGGACTATCAGTAAATCCGGCAGGGAACGGCCGGTAACGGTGGTCTTGACCGCCAGATAAGCCACGAAGATAGCAAGAAGGGTACCAATGCAGGCGGCAACGACACCGTACACGAAGCTAAGCCAAATACTCTCCATATACTGACTGCTGGTGATGACAGGAATCCAGGCATCGATGCCGAAGTTATCCCAGCCGGGAGCCTTGCTCATGCTCTTGAGGAAGCTGGTCATAACGACGCTGCCCAGCGGAAGGATAACGGATACAAAGGCATAGCCGCCGACGAAAAGCTCAGCCAGCCAGGTCCACTTGCCAAGCTCAACGATGTTGGGGCGGGTAGACTTGCCGCTGATGGTGGTGTAGTCCTTGCGGCCAAGGAGCCAGGTCATGCTGAAGAGCAGGGCATTGGCAATGACCATCAGGCTGACGGCGAGAGCCGTAGCATCACGGATGCCCTTATCGTCGCCCATATATACGAAGGTAACGATTCGGGTGGTCATTACTTCAATGTTGCCCGGCATACCGACGATGGCTGGAATACCGAAGCAGGAGCCTGCCGCGATGAATACCAGAAGACCGCCGGCAAGAATACTGGGGGCCGTCAGGGGTAGGGTAACATCAATGAGAGTGCGGAGTGGGCCGGCACCGCTGATGCGGGCTGCCTCCTCCAGTGTGGGATCCATCTTCTCCATAGCGCGGGAGATGGTAATAAATGCAAAGGGTGAGTAAAACAGTGTGAGAACCCATCCCAGGCCCCACATTGTGTAGATGTCAAAGGGAGCTGCTTCAAGACCAAAGCAGAATCGGAAGATATCGTTCAGGTAGCCGACGCTGGGGTTCAGAAGCTGTATCCAGGCGATAGCGCCTACATAAGGGGGTATCATATAGCTGGCAACCAGAACTGTACGATAGAACTTCTTGCCGGGGAGGTCTGTACGACCTACCAGCCACGCGAGAGGGAAGGTAATGATTACACTGGCCACCATTACGCCGAGACTCAGCTTCAGCGTATTCGTCAGGGCGCGCCAGTTGACTTCCTGTCCGTAGACATCACGATAGTTGCTCAAATCCAGCTTGCCGTCTACGAATAGACTGTCATAAATGAGCACTAACATGGGGAAAACAATAAAGTATAGAAGCAAGAGCACTGAAATGCTAATGACAATGAACTTGCTATCAAATCGAGGTAAGGACCGTTTCACGCTCTTACTCCTTCATTCAATAGGCAGGTAAACACAAACCATCAGGGGCTACTGTGAGCAACCCCTGACGACCTGTGAATGACTAATTGTATCTTATTTCTTATCCATTACTCGAGTGCGGAACTCGTTCTTGATTTCAGCTTCCTTGGTAGCCATCTTGTTCCAGTCAACCTTGATAGCATTGGGGAGCAGAGTCTCCAGCTTTGGAGCGCCGTTGGGAGGAGCAACATCCGGGCGGACAGAGTGCATCCAACCCTTGGTTACAGCCTGCTGGCCTTCCTTGGAGAGCCACCAGTCAACAGCAGCCTTTGCGCCCTCCGGGTTCTTGGTGGACTTCATGATGCAGATAGGGGAGCTGATGAGGATGCAGCCTTCCTTCGGATATACGACCTTCAGGGGCTCCTTCTTGGTCTCCTGAAGCTTCAGGATGTTCTCCTCAAGGATGATGGCGGCCATGTACTCGCCGGTGAGGAGCTTATTCTGGATGGCAGAATTGCCTTCCTCGACCTTCAGACCGTTGGCCTTCAGCTTGTCGAAATACTCCCAGCCAAACTTGTCAGCCAAAGCGCCGGCAGCAACGAAAGCAGTACCGGAGAGCATCGGGTTCGGCATGGCAATCTTGCCCTGATATTTCGGGTCCAGGAGATCGCTCCAGGTGGTAGGAATATCTTCCTTGGCAATTTTGGATTCATTGTAAGCAATAATCATGTTGCAGATACGGACAGCAGACCATGCACCGTCCTTATCCTTATCCAGAAGGACATCCTTCATGTTGGGGCTGACATAGTTCAGCAGAAGACCCTTCTGCTGGAGATTCAGATAGTAGCCCGGATCAGCAACCATGAGCACATCGGTAGCAATCTTGTTGGCCTTGATTTCACCGGCGACCTTGGTCTTGAGCTTCTCGGTGCCGCCCTGGAACCAGTTGACCTTCATATTCGGGAAAGTCTTCTCGACGCTGGGCTTGCAGACCTTGTCGATGATGTCGGGGTACATGGAGGTATAGATCATGATTTCGCCGGAGGGTCCCTGTGACTTAGGAGCCTCAGCCTTCTTTTCGCCGCCACCGCCGCCGCAGCCGGTGAGCATTGCTGCTGCAGTGAGGGTAACGACTGCAGAGCTCAGCCATTTGGAATTGAGTTTCATTGTGACAAATCCTCCCTTGATATATAAGAGTAGAAACGGTTTACAGGCATGACAGTCTGTAAATCCCTAAAAAAACCAAAATTTTAATGTATATAATTACTACTTTTACAGGAACATTATAGCAAGAATTTTACAAGATAGGAAGATTTTTTATAAACTAAAAATAAAAAATCCATGTTTTTTCATCAAGATTCTGTGTTTTTATAAAAAACAGCAGCCGAATCGTGCAATACGACGGCTGCTGTTGTTGGTTTTATTGAATTGTGTATTACTGCTTGTCCATTACACGAGCACGGAACTCGTTCTTAATCTTGGCTTCTTCGGTAGCCAGCTTATGCCAGTTGACCTTGATAGCGGTGGGGAGCAGGGTCTCCATCTTCGGTGCGCCGAAAGGCGGCTCAACATCGCCGCGGACGGAGTGCATCCAGCCCTTGGTTACAGCCTGCTGACCTTCCTTGGAGAGCCACCAGTCAACGAGAGCCTTTGCACCTTCGGGGTTCTTGGTGCTGTTCATGATGCCGATAGGGCTGGCAATGGAGATGATGCCTTCTTTCGGGTAGCAGACCTTCAGCGGCTCCTTCTTGGTCTCCTGCAGCTTCAGGATGTTTTCTTCGAGAATCATGGCAGCCATGTACTCGCCGGTGAGGAGCTTGTTCTGGATAGCGGAGTTGCCTTCTTCTACGCGGAGACCGTTGGCCTTCAGCTTGTCGAAGAACTCCCAGCCGAACTTGTCAGCAATGGCGCCGACGGCTACATAGGCACTGCCGGAGAGCATCGGGTTCGGCATAGCAATCTTGCCCTTGTATTTCGGGTCAAGGAGGTCACTCCAGGTGGTGGGGATGTCTTCCTTGGCAATCTTGGCTTCGTTGTAGGCGATAATCATGTTGCTGATGCGAACAGCGGTCCATGCACCCTCGGGATCCTTATCGGAGATAACATCCTTCATGTTGGTGCTCTTGTAGTTCATCAGCAGGCCCTTATCCTTCAGATAGAGGTAATAGCTGGGGTCAGCTACCATGAGGATATCGGTGCCGATCTTATTGGCTTTGATTTCGCCGGCAATCTTGGTCTTGAGCTTCTCGGTGCCGCCCTGGAACCAGTTGGTCTTCATGTTGGGGAAAGCTTTCTGAACATTGGGCTTGCAGACCTTGTCCAGAATATCGGGGTACATGGAAGTGTAAATCATTGCTTCGCCGCTGGGGCCCTTAGCCTTGGGAGCTTCAGCTTTCTTCTCGCCGCCGCCACCGCAGCCAGTGAGCATAGCAGCTGCAGTGAGAGTAACAACGGCAGTGCTCAGCCATTTGGAATTGAGTTTCATTTCATTGTCCTCCTTAAAATGTTAGAAGTTTTGAATATAAGGTCATTGAAATCCAATAGAACAAAATGTGGTTGATGAATGTTTTCCGTGATAACGCCTGTATTATAGCAAAAACAATCTGAAAAATAAAGAAAAATTTCTGTAAAGCTGGAATAATTTTGTTGGTTTTGAGATGCGGCTAACGATAAAGGATGAGTAAACAGATGGCTGTCGCAGGAGGCAAATGCGTGTTAAACAGACCGATGAGGTTGTGATAACCCCTCCGACCTGGCTTCGCTCGGTCACCTCCAGCAAACATGTAAAGTTCATCCTTCGCTACGCTCGGACATTACTAAGCAGTTTGCATGGCTCGCACTAAAATCGCAAGCTCATTAAGTGCTCATGGGCACCTGAATGGGAGGCTTTCAACGGTGGCAGCATAAAAAAGGCTCCCTTGAAAGGGGAGCTGGCGGCGAAGCCGACTGAGGGGTAAGCTGAACAGGGCAGAGAAAAGAGCTGTCGGCTAATACCTTAGCTGACAGCTCTTTTTGTCAATTATCAGAACTCGTAGGCTTTATGTACCTGCGTGTAGTGTGTGTGGAGCAGGTGGTGCGATTTCTCGCTGAGAGGCTCACCGAGGAATTCCTTGTAGAGGGTGATGATATCCGGATTTTCGTGGGATTTCCGGAGGGTGAGACCCTTGTCGATTTCGTAGAGAGCGGCGATGCGCTTCCTGCGGATTTCATTGGTAGTGCCGTAGGGCTGTCCGCCGCCGCCGATGCAGCCGCCGGGGCAGGCCATGACTTCGATGAAGGTGTAGTCGCATTCGCCGCACTTAATCTTATCGAGGATTACCTTGGCATTCTTCAGGGTGTGGACGATGGCAACCTTTACCTGAGTGCCGCCCAGGTCGTAGGTAGCTTCCTTGATGCCATCGAAGCCTCGGACATCCTCAAACTCCAGCGGGGTGGCTTCCTTGCCGGTGACCTTCTCGTATACGGTGCGGAGAGCAGCCTCCATGACGCCGCCGGTAGCACCGAAGATGGCGCCGGCACCGGAGCCGGTACCCAGCGGGCTGTCGAAGGTGTTTTCGGGAATCATGTCGAAACGGATGCCTACATACTTGATGAGCTTAGCCAGCTCTCTGGTGGTGAGAACTGCATCTACATCCTGATGACCGTGGCGGCCCATTTCCGGACGGGCAGCTTCGTACTTCTTGGCAGTACAGGGCATGATGGATACCGTGATGAGGTCATCAAGGCGGATGCCCATCTTTTCAGCATAGTAAGTCTTGGCAATGGCACCGAACATGCTCATGGGAGACTTGGCTGTGGAGAGATGGGGAATCATTTCCGGGTAGTGCTTCTCCAGATAGTTGACCCAGCCTGGGCTGCAGGAGGTAATCATGGGGAGGGTGCCGCCGTTCTGGATGCGGTGGAGAAGCTCGTGGCCTTCTTCCATGATGGTCAGGTCTGCGGCGAAGTTGGTATCGAAAACCTTGTCAAAGCCCAGCATCTTCAGGGCAGTAACCATCTGACCGGTGACGATACTGCCGGGCTTCAGACCGAGGGCATCACCGAGGGAGACGCGGACTGCCGGGGCAATCTGGACGATGACATGTTTGGAGGGATCCTGAAGCCAGTCGAGGACCTTCCGGGTGTCGTCCTTCTCCATAATAGCGCCGGTGGGGCAGACGAGACTGCACTGGCCGCAGAGGATGCAGTCGGTTTTGGCCATGTCCATGTTGAAGGGCATGGTGGCAACGAGATTGTGGCTGCGGCCGGAGAAGCCGATAGCCTGTACACCCTGTGCATCCTTGCAGGCTCTGATGCAGCGGCCACACTTGATGCACTTGGAGGGGTCGCGGACAAGAGACGGGTTCGTATTGGGAGCCGTCTTGTATTTGCAGACATTGGGAAGACTGGATTTCTGAATGTTGAAGCGGCTGCAGAGGGTCTGCAGGTCGCAGTTGCCGTTTTTGGCGCAGGTGAGGCAGTCCTGATTGTGGTCGGCCATTATGAGCTGCAGGATACCGACCTGAGTATCACGGACGATTTCCGTTTCGGTGTGGACTTCCATGCCCTCCCAGACTTCGGTAGAGCAGCTGGCCAGCAGGCGGTTTTTGCCCTTTACCTCTACCGAGCAGATGCGGCAGCGGGCCTTTACCCTCTGGTCGGGATGATAGCAGAGGTGAGGGATATCAATGCCGATTTTCTTTGCGGCTTCGATAATCTTCGTTCCCTTGGGGACGGAGACGGGGATATCATTTATTTTAAGGTTAATCATAACTTCTTCAGCCATGTCAGTGGGCACCTCCTAATTTGAAAGTTTCGGGGAAAACCTCCATGGCAGAGAACAGGGCGTTCTGTGCAGATTCACCGAGACCGCAGAGGGAAGCGGTGGTCATGACGGTGGCGATTTTCTTCATATAGCGGAGGTCATCGGGAGTAGCAGTACCTTCAGCCAGCTTTTTGAGAATAATCTGGATATGGAGATTGCCCTCACGGCAGGGGGTGCACTGACCGCAGCTCTCGTGGACGAAGAAGTCCTGAGTATGACGCAGAAACTCCAGGACGGTGGTGCGGTCGTCAATAACGAGGATAGCACCGGAGCCGACGGTAACACCGGCAGCCTTCAGGTCATCGTAGGTGTACGGGGTGTCGAGAATACGCTCATCACTGATTTTGCCGCTGGCACCGCCAAACTGAATGAGGCGAATCTTCCGTCCGTCCTTAACGCCACCGGCCAGACCGTAGATGATGTCCCGGACGGTGGTGCCGAAGGGGATCTCGTATACACCGGGATTATTTACATTACCGGCAACGGAAATCAGCTTTGTGCCGATGGATTCACCGGAGCCGAAGCTGCCGTAGTAGCCCTTGTCGTCCATCAGGAGATGGGGGACGATAGCGAAGCTTTCGACATTGTTGACGGTGGTAGGCAGAGCGAAGAGACCGCTTACCTTCATGAAAGGTGGCTTCATGCGGGGACGACCGCCCTTGCCTTCAATGGAGCGTATGAGGGCGGTACCCTCGCCGCAGACATAAGCACCGGCACCGGAGTACAGATGAATATGGAAGGAGAAACCGGTGCCGAGGATGTTGTCTCCCAGCAGATTTTTCTCAGTAGCCTGATCGATTGCGTTCTGGAGGCGCTCCCGAAGATGGCGGTATTCCTCGCGAAGGTAGATGTAGCCGTCCTGCGCGTTTACTACATGGCCGCAAATGGTCATGCCTTCGATGAGGTTGAAGGGGTCATTTTTGATAACCTCTCTGTCCTTGAAGGTACAGGGTTCGCCCTCATCCGCGTTGCAGATGACGACTTTCTTGGGCTTGATTACAGCCCGAGACTGGGACCATTTCTTGCCCATATCGTAGGCGGCACCGCCGCGGCCCTTTACCTTAACATTGGCAATCAGGGTTGCGATGTCCTCGCCGTCCATTTTTATTGCTTTTTTCAGAGCCTCATAGCCGCCGATGCTGAGATAGGAATCGAGCGACATGGGATTGTATCGGCCAAAATTCTTCGTGATGAAGCCGGCCGTCAATGGTTGATTTGACATATTTATCTCCCTTTCCTAAACAAGCCGGTCAGGTAAACTGACGAAGAACCTCGGCAATTTTTTCCTTTGTATCAAGATGGCCGTATACAACGCCGTCAATGCGAACAGCCGGCGCTACATCGCAGGCACCGAAGCAGGGAACCGCTTCAAGAGTGAAACGGCCGTCATAGGTGGTCTCGCCAAAGTCGATGCCCAAAAGCTCCTTGAGATATTCGTAGGTTTTGTCGCTGTCATTGATATGGCAGACGATGGAGCGGCATACCTGAATGGGGTGCTTAGCCCGCGGCCTGATGGAGAGGGCTGAGTAAAAGGTCAGGCAGTCGTAGATGACCGATACAGGAATAGGCAGCTTCTGTGCGATATAGAAGGCTACAGTTTCCGGAATATAGTTGTTTTCAATCAAATCCTGTGTGTCCAAAAGCACTCCGACGATTTGCGTGAAATCGTGGTCATGCTTTTCCAGCACATCGTCAATTTTAGCAGCAAGTTCGGGGCTGATGACGAAGTCCTGTGCATCTGCATTAAGCATATTGTTTCCTCCTATAAAAAGGGTACCAAAAATGTTAAAGGTCATTATAGCGTTTATTGCACCAAAAATCCACTATTTTTTGTAAAGTATACACAATCCATAAAGTGCCTGACCGATGGATATGCCACCGTCATTTGGCGGGATGTGACGATGGGTGAGGACCCTGAAGCCGGCGGCGGTGAGATGTGTTCTTGTGAGAGCGGTGAGGAGCGTATTCTGAAATACTCCTCCGCTGAGAGCAACTGTGGATAGACGGCAGGATTCACGAGCCTTTTCACAGGCGGCAGCTGTCCATCTGGCAAGGTCTTCGTGGAATTTGTAAGCGGGACTGTCGATGTCAGCGGTGGCAAATTCGAGAGCCATTGCCGCTTCTCCCTCAAAGCTGCTGTTACCCTTCAGCCCCAGCAGAGCAGCGCAGGCATCGAATAGCCTTCCTGCACTTGTCGATTTCACGCAGTTCACCTGACCTCGGAGCTGAAACTCTATGGCGGACAGCTCCTGGGGGGAAACGAGGTCGGCGGCGGAGCGGCTTTCCAGAGGAAGAAGAGACGATGAATATTTCTGCTGTATCAGGGCAGCGGCAATCTTCCGCCCGCAGCGGGCCGCTGTATCGCCGCCGGGCTGGAGAAACGGGGGGATAGAGTCAATGCGCTCGAATCCGGCGCGGTCACAGCGGAGAATTTCGCCGCCCCATATCGTCCCGTCCGGGCCGTAGCCGGTGCCGTCAAAGGCTGCGCCGATAACCGGCTCATGGCAGTCATTGTCTGCCATGCAGGACAGGATGTGCGCATAGTGATGCTGTATTTGTACGAGAGGGAGGCTGAGCTTCTTCGCCAGCCGGCGGGCCACGGCTAGAGAATTGTATCGGGGATGGAGGTCAGCTACGATGATATTCGGACTGATTTCCAGCAGACTCATGAGCCGGAGGACTGATTCTTCCAGCGCCTCTGCCGTCCGCAGGTCGGTCATGTCCCCGATGTAGGGAGATGGGTAGAGGAGATTGTCTTTAGCAAGGCAAAATGAATTTTTCAGTTCACCGCCGATGGCCAGTACAGAGCCTTTCATTTCCCCAGAGAGAACGAGGGGCAGAGGAGCATAGCCGCGGCTGCGGCGAATCATCACCGGCTCATTGTCCGTCATGGATATTACGGAGTCATCGGCCCGCAGGAGAATAGGACGGTCGTTGGTGAGTACGGCATCGACTATGCCGGTGGACAGCAGATACTCCCTCGCTTCCTCATCGGTACGGCAGATGGGTGCGCCGGAGGGGTTGCCGCTGGTCATGACCAATGTGTCGGGCATCCGGTCATTCAAATCATCGGGAAAATCGAATATGAGATGATGAAGCGGCGTGTAGGGAAGCATGATGCCGATATGGGGATTGTCGGGGGCCACTTCCGGAGCAATGGTGCTGCCGGCGCTTCTGTGAAGGAGGAGGATTGGTTTCTGGGGGCCGGTGAGCAGTTCCCTGGCTTTGTCGGTGGGGATGATGCATTCCCGGGCAGCGGTGTCTATATCCCGCACCATTACGGCAAAGGGCTTCGAAGGGCGGTTCTTCCGCTGACGCAGCAGAGAGACCGCCCGGCTGTCTGCTGCACTGCAGACCAGATGAAAGCCGCCTATACCTTTTACGGCGACAATGTTTCCTTCTATTATATTAGCTCTTATTTTCGTGATGGCTTCGCCGTCTTTCTCCGGGCCGTCAAGAATAAACACCTGGGGCCCGCAATGGGGACAGCAGACCGGCTGGGCATCGTAGCGGCGATCGGTGGGATCGGTATACTCCCGGCGGCATTCATCGCACATGGGGAAGTCCGACATGGAGGTGCGCTCACGGTCATAGGGCATTGATTTCAGAATAGTCAGTCGGGGGCCGCAGGCGGTACAGTTGATGAAGGGATGGAGGTATCGGCGGTTTCCTTTGTCGTACAGCTCCCTTCGGCAGCGGTCACAGATGCCGATGTCGGGAGAGACGAATACTGCCCCCGCTTCACTGAAGCTGTCTGCGATAGCGAAGGGGCGGGGGAACAGACTTTTATCGGCTGCCTCTGAAGGGAGGGCGGGGCGTACATCTGTCCGCAGGATTGCGGAGCGTTCCGGAGCTTCAGCCGTTAGCCGTGAGAGAAAGGTATCCAGCTTCGGCCGGGGGCACAGCAGCGATATTTCCACATAGGAGCCGCGGTTGCGGACGGAGCCGGCGAGACTCAGCTCCCGGGCCAGCCGGGCCACAAAGGGGCGAAAGCCTACGCCCTGAACGATGCCGAAAATTTTTATAATGAAAGAGGTCATGGTGTTCCTTTCAAAGCTGCTATAGGGGTTGCTCACAGGCGATAGAGGTAACTGTTGCATAGTCTAATAGGCTCCCATTGAGGGGAGCTGTCAGCGAAGCTGACTGAGGGGTGCAGAAAGACAGCTTCCGACCTGTCACCCCTCCGGCCTCGCTGCGTTCGGCCACCTCCCCTAGAGGGGAGGCTTCTTTACACATAGAATTGCTGTAGGAGTCGCCCGCAGGAGACCTACCGTATTTTTTAGAGAATTATAACTTAACTGCCGCACTTCTGCCACAAAAATTTTTGTTTACAGAGCATCAGCCCTGTGCTATAATACCAAAAGTTGTGTGTCGGCAGAAGCCGATCAGGTATATACCGCAACTGAGAGTGCGACACTCCGACGCTCCCCCGGTTGACGGCAGATTTATTTACAGGAGGAATTATCCAATGCTTACCACCGAAGAAAAATCCGCAATTTGCAAAGAGTTTGCACAGCACGAAGGTGACACCGGTTCTCCGGAAGTACAGGTTGCTCTTCTCACCAAGCGCATCACCCAGCTCACCGACCATCTCCGCGTCTTCAAGAAGGACTTCGCTTCCCGTCGCGGCCTGCTGAAGATGGTTGGTCATCGTCGTCGTCTGCTCGCATACCTCCAGAAGAAGGACCTCGAGCGTTATCGTGCTCTCATTGCCAAGCTCGGTCTTCGCAAGTAATATCGTTATTTGGAAGCGGGGAAATTCCCCGCTTCTTTACATTATGCGCAGGGAAATCCCTGCAGGAATGAGACAGTGGAAGAGTTTAGGAGGATTTATTAAATGAACACTTTTCAGATGGAAGTAGGCGGTCGTCCCTTTGTCATCGAGCATGGCAAACTGGCAAAGCAGTCAAACGGTGCCGTCCTCGTTCGCTACGGTGAGACCGTTGTTCTCGTCTGTGCTGTAGCATCCAAGGAGCCGCGCGAAGGCGTTGACTTCTTCCCCCTTACCGTTGACTATGAAGAAAAAATGTACGCCGTAGGCAAGATTCCCGGCGGCTTCATCAAGCGTGAAGGTCGTCCCGGCAACAGCGGAATTCTGCGGGCCCGTCTTATCGACCGCCCCATTCGTCCGCTTTTCCCGAAGGGCTTCCGCAATGATGTAAATGTCATCGCTACCGTCCTCTCCGTCGAGCAGGACAACGCTCCGGAAATTGCTGCCATGATAGGTGCATCCTGCGCCCTCGGTGTTTCCGATATCCCGTTCAATGGCCCCATCGCCGGCGTAAAGGTCGGCCGTGTAGATGGTCAGTTCGTCATCAACCCGACCGTAGAGCAGCGTGCCAAGTCTGACCTTGACCTGACCATTGCCGGCTCCTACGATGCCGTCATGATGGTTGAGGCCGGTGCGAACGAGCTGCCGGAGGAAGTAATCCTCGAATCCATCCTCTTCGGTCACGAGGAAATCAAGCGCATCGTTGAGTTCCAGCGCGGTATCATTGCTCAGGTAGGCAAGGAGAAGCGTGAGGTTAAGCTCTTCGAGGTTCCCGCTGAAATGGAGCAGGCCATCCGCGATTTCGCTGAGGCCCGCCTCGACGCTGCTGTCCGCAATCCTGACAAGCTGAACCGCGATGAAAACATCGCCGCTATCAATGCTGAGACCATGGAGAAATTCCTTGCCGAGTATCCTGACCAGGCAAAGGAAATCGCCCAGCTCCTGCATGATATCGAGAAGGACATTGTCCGCCGCATGATTACCCACGAGAAGATTCGTCCGGACGGCCGTGCTCTCGATGAAGTACGCCCGGTAAGCTGCGAAGTAGGCATTCTGCCCCGCACCCACGGCACCGGCCTCTTCACCCGTGGTCAGACTCAGATTCTCACCGTCACCACTCTCGGCTCTCTGGCTGATGAGCAGACCATTGACGATCTCACTACTGAGAAGACCAAGCGCTACATCCACCAGTACAACTTCCCCGGCTACAGCGTAGGCGAGGCTCGTCCTTCCCGCGGTCCGGGCCGTCGCGAAATTGGTCACGGTGCACTGGCTGAGCGCGCTCTTGTTCCGGTTATCCCCTCTGCTGAGGAGTTCCCGTATATGTTCCGCCTCGTTTCTGAGGTTCTCGAGTCCAACGGCTCCAGCTCCATGGGTTCCGTCTGCGGCTCTACTCTCTCCCTCATGAATGCCGGCGTACCTATCAAGCGTCCCGTTTCCGGTGTCGCTATGGGTCTCGTCAAGGATGGCGAGGACTACACCATCCTTACCGATATTCAGGGTATGGAAGATGCTCTCGGCGATATGGACTTCAAGGTAGCCGGTACCAGCGAAGGTATTACCGCTATCCAGATGGATATCAAGATTGCCGGCATCACCCGTGACGTTCTCTCCTCCGCTCTGGAGCAGGCCAAGCGCGGCCGTGCCTTCATCATGGGCAAGATGATGGAGTGCATCTCCGAGCCCTCCAAGGAGCTGTCCAAGTATGCTCCGCGCGTCACCGAGATTCACATTGATGTTGACAAGATTCGCAATGTCATTGGACCGGGCGGCAAGATGATTAAGGCTCTCACCGCTGAGACCAACACTCAGATTGATGTTCAGGATGATGGTACCGTTCTCGTTACTGCTGTCAATGTTCAGGATTCTGAGCGTGCCATTGCCAAGATTAAAGAGCTTACCCGTGATGTTGAGGTGGGCGTTGTTTACAAGGGCCGCGTAACCCGCATCATGAACTTCGGCGCATTCGTTGAGGTTCTCCCGGGCAAGGAAGGTCTCTGCCACATCTCCCAGCTGGCCAAGGAGCGCGTCGCTCGCGTAGAGGATGTTGTTCAGGTCGGCGATGAGATTGATGTCAAGGTCGTTGAGATTGACCGTCAGGGTCGTGTCAATGTCTCCCACAAGGTACTGCTTTCCTAAAAGGACTTAATTAACCTCACCCACCGGCTCCGCCGGTCCCCCTCCCCAAAGGGGAGGGTCAGACTTTCCCATCTGGGGAAGGTGGCTCGCGAAGCGAGACGGATGAGGTTAAGAATCTAAAACAAAGCAAGGAGTGTGAAAAATGAGCAATCATTTTTCACACTCCTTTTTATTACAGAGGTAATCATGCAGGACAACGGCTACAATACCATTAGAACCACACCGGTCAGCCGGCAGGACGACGGCTTAAATGATGAGGTTAATATGTCCATCGCTCTGGAGCTGGCTGACGAAGCTGCCGAAGCCGGAGAAATCCCGGTAGGGGCGGTAATCGTAGACGGCAATGGAACCATCATTGCAGCTGCCCGCAACGAATGTGAGGCCATCCCCGATGCTACTGCCCACGCCGAGATACTGGCCATTCGCCGCGCCTCGGAGCTGCTGGATAGCTGGCGCCTTACGGACTGCACCCTCTATGTGACATTGGAGCCATGTCCCATGTGTGCCGGTGCCATTGTCAACAGCAGATTGAAGCGCCTCGTCTACGGCGCAGCTGACAGCCACATGGGAGCGGTAGAGTCTATCCTCAACATCCCCGGCCACCCGTCGCTTGGCTCCGGCCTACAGGTACGAGCCGGGGTGCGGGAGCAACAGTGTCGGGAGCTGCTGCAGAACTTCTTCGCCAAAAGGCGTGGTATAGTTGAGGGGGACTAATCCGTGCTATGTCCTCCCTGCTGATTAGGGAGGGGAACGAAGTGAAGCCTTTCCCCAAGTCCTCCCTGCTTGCAGGGAGGACACACATATTATCCACACCAAAAGGCTCCCTGCTAAGGCAGGGAGTTTTTTATATGTCCTAACGATACAATTTCATACACCGATAATACATTTTCGATATATCGGCGACACATTTTTATACACTGATAACATATTTTCTATACTGACACGATTTTACACATTATTGATGACCCATTCCATTTAGGCACCCCGGATGGCCTTGATATTGCGGATGGTAATAGGTACATTGAACCCGTCCTTCATGATAAACCGGTCATTCTCCAGCCGGTCTACATACTGCAGGTTGATGACGAAGCTGCGGTTTGTCATGAGGAAGTCCGCCCTTTGAATAAGGTCGGCGAAATTCGACAGGGGGCTGATAACCTTTATGAGGCCGTTTACAGTGCGAACGAGGGTGTACTTGTTCTGCATCTCCAGCACCATCACCGCCTGCGGATTTATGGAGATGACCTCCCGTCCTGTGTCGACGGTGATTTCTGCCGAGGCCAGATTGTACCTCGCCATGGTGGTCTCCAGCTTTTCGGGAGTCAGGGGCTTCAGCAGGTAGAAGGAGGCGTCCACCGCAAAGCTTTCGGTGGCAAATTCGTTGCTGCTGCTGAGAAAAATCAGCTTGGCGGTGGGGTTGAACTCCCGAAGACTCCGAGCAAGCTTCGTACCAAGCCGCAAGGTGGACACCGACTTGCTCAGACGAATATTGGTATCAAGCTGCTGAAGCAGGTAGAGCATGAATCCGAGGAAAAGCATTTCCGGCAGCATAACCAGAAGCCGTATGATAGATAATTCCAGATTGAAGGATCGGCCGAACTGCGGCTGAAACGCAAGAGCCAGTAAGAAAGAATAGGTAACTACATTGGCGACGGTCAGTAGACGAGTAGAGGTGGTATTCTCGAGGTACTCACTGAAACGACGCAGCAGACAAAGGAAAGACTATGCTTTTCTCACTAAATTAAACTTATCTGATATGCGACAGCGTAATTTAGCATTGCGTTTCTATGAACAATAGCAGTATAATTGATACAATATATTTATGGAGGTATCTATGATGCTGAAAAAACTTATTGCCGGTTCTCTGCTGGCCTGTTCCCTTGGTCTTTTCTCCGCTTCGATGGATGCCGAGGCAGGCAAGATTCAGGATATCCAGGCTGCCGGTGTACTGAAGGTAGGCTCTACCGGTGACTATGCACCTATGAGCATGAAGGATCCGGCTACCGGCGAATATGTTGGCTTCGATGTGGATGTAGCTAAAGAAATCGCTGCTATGCTGGGGGTTAAGGTAGAATTTGTTCCTACTACATGGAAGAATCTGCTGGCTGATACCGAGGACAAGAAATTTGATATTGCTATCTGCGGTATCACCCGCCGGGCCAATCGTACCTTCACCACTTCTCTGTCCAACGGCTATCTTGAGAGCTGGAAGACCATCCTGTGCCGCAAGGCTGATGCCAAGAAATTCAAGACCGAGGCCGACATTGACAAGACCGGAGTCAAGGTAATGTGCAACGAGGGCGGCACCAACCATGCTTATGCCAAGACCCTGAAGAATGCCACCGTTATCGTCAACAAGACCAATGCGGATATTCCGGGCCGTATCGCCAAGGGCGAGGCCGATGTGATGATTACCGAGGTTCCGGAGGCTGCCAAGTACTGCAAGCTGATGCCGGAGCTGGCTGCTCCGCTGATGAATGTACCGTTTGCCGATACGAAGTTCAATTTCGGTATTATGATGCCACAGGGAGATCAGGATTTCCTGAACTTCATCAACTTTGCCATCGACGACATGAATGTAAAGGGCAAGATGGCTGCTATCAAGGCTAAGCATCTTCAGTAAAATAAATCATGTGTCATCGGGAAAGACTCTCGATGACACATTTTTGTTATGAAACGGAGCCGGTGGAATAGTCTTTGGTATATATGCGGAGTGAATAAGGCTGTAATAATGAATTTTAAAACGGAGGATTCGGGATGGAAATCAAGGCACTGCTGATGGGACTCTCTGACAATGTTGTCACCTGCATCACGGATGTGAAGGCTGGGGAGAAAGTCGCCTACAGAAAGGGTGACGAGGTTCTTTGTGTGGAGGCGGCAGAGGATATTCCTTACTGCCACAAGATAGCACTCACTGATTTAGCTGAAGGCGCGGATATCATCAAGTATGATGAGAGTATTGGCCGGATTTCCTGCCCGATTGAGAGGGGCGGCTTAGTTGACCATACGAACCTGTTTAGTGTACCGAGAGATTATGACGCTGAATGGTAGAAGTTTAAGGAGGATTTGTCATGCAGTTTTGGGGCTATAGAAGAAATGAAGGAAGACCGGGTATCCGCAATCATGTTTTGATTCTTCCCACATGTGCCTGCGGCAGTGAGTCCTCAAGAATAATTGCCAGTCAGGTAAAGGGTGCGGTAAATATCGTGTTTAACACGGGCTGCTCCGATGTTCAGGCGAACACCGACATGAGTCAGAAAATCCTCACCGGTTTTGCCTGCAATCCCAATGTATACGGTGTGGTAATCATCGGTCTTGGCTGTGAGACTGTTCCTCATGACAAGCTGCGGGAAAAGATACAGGCGATGACTACAAAGCCGGTGGTTTCCTTCGGCATTCAGGATGAAGGCGGCACGCTGAAGACAATCGAAAAGGGCGTAAGGGCAGCAAGGGAGATGGTAGCTCAGGCAGGCATGCAGCAGAAGGAGCTGTTCGATATTTCCGAGCTGTATCTGGGAATCGAGTGCGGCGGCTCTGATGCCACCTCCGGCATTGGTTCCAATCCGGCAGTAGGAGAGCTGTCTGACCTTCTGGTAGACATGGGAGCAACTACTGTGATGAGCGAATCCATCGAGTGGATTGGCGGTGAGCATGTGCTGGCAAAGAGGGCAGCTACGCCGGAAATCCACAATCAGATAATCGAGGTCTGCAAGAAATACGAGGAGCATCTGTCAGCTGCCGGACAGGACTGCCGCGCCGGACAGCCTACTCCTGGCAACAAGGCAGGCGGCCTGTCAACCCTGGATGAGAAATCTCTCGGCTGCATCCGAAAGGGAGGAACCAGACCCATCGTAGAGGTACTGGAGCAGGCCGTGCCTCCGTCCAGGCATGGTGCCGTAGTGATGGATACTGCTGGCTACGATATTTCCTCAGTCACCTCCATGGTGGCGTCCGGCTGCAATGCAGTAATCTTCACCACCGGCAGAGGCACCTGCACCGGCAACGCTATCGTACCGGTACTGAAGGTCACGGCAAACGGTCGTACCTATCAGCGGATGGAGGACAATATGGATGTAGACCTGAGTCCAATCATCAGAGGCGAAAAAACCTATCAGGAAATGGGCAAGGAAATGCTCAAAGATATCGAGGACATTTGCAATGGAAAGCTGACGAAAGCAGAAGCCTACGGTTTCTCGGATATTGCCGTTGACCATGTCTGCCGGTTTGTCTGAGGGGAAAGCGGACAGAGGATTCTTTACAAAATCATATAGCAGCAGCCATCGTTCAATTTGAAGCAATTTGATGCGATGGCTGTTTTTTTAGAAAGTAGATATGGGGTAGGGAAGAAGAAAGGCAGGTTATCTCTTGATAATGGATTCTTTTCATGTTATAGTATACATAACTAATAAGTTCTGAATACTATAATTGTTATAAACCGTTACGAACAAAAATAACGCATTAAAAAGAGGAGCAACCTATGGCTATCGACCTCGACAGCTTCGCCACCAATCCGTGGCCTTATGTGGAACGGTATCTGATAAAGACAAAATCCACATATACGAAGGATACCTACAGAGCCAATATCAACGCCTACATTGACTGGTGCGTCAGTACGGAGCATTCATCCATCAAGGCCACAGAGTATGTCGTGCGTCTGTACCTTGGAGAACTGCTGGAGGATAAGAATTACGCCGTTTCCTCCGTGAAGCTGAAGCTGATGTCCATCCGCCTTCTGTACAAGGTGATGAAGTCTCTGGCAATTCGTAAGGATGATCCTACCGCCGACATAAAAATCCATGTAGACGCGACCCAGCAGATGCCCTATAAATACCTTACGATAAATCAGCTGAAGGAGCTTATCGGCGCGGCCGGCTGCGGATCGTGGCCGGAGCGGGATACTGCCATAATTTACCTTATGGGCGTAGAGGGACTGCGCGCTACGGAGATATTGCGGATAAACCGCTCCGATATCAACTGGGAAGACGGCTCCGTAAGGGTCAAGGGTAAAAACCGTGAAGAAGTCATGCTGTTCAGTCCCGAAACAATGACTGTCCTGCAGCGATATGAAAATTACCTTATTGATTTGAACTACAAGGGGAATTCTTTCATCATTTCTTTCGCCCACGCTAATCTCTACAATCCACTGACCCGCATCGGACTCTCCCGCGTGATAGAGAATCACATGGAATCCATCGGTCTGCGGGTAATGGGAGCTTCCTGCAAGCTTCTCAGGGACAGCTGCGGCACGATTCTTTACCAGAAATATCACGATATCGGACTGGTAGGAAAGGTACTGCGTCACAGAAATATCAACTATACAGAAAAATACCGTACCGCAGGCCGGGAAGTGAAGCGTTTCACAACCGGACTCCTAGACTAAAAAAGCCGCAGATACACCGGGCTTAAATAACCCGATATATCTGCGGCAAAGCTTTTTCCATTAGGCGAAATGATTTTTCAGTACGCCGATACCTTCAATCTCGACCTCTACTACATCACCGGCCTTCAGCCATTCTCTGGCTGATTCCTCCTTGCCGAGGATTACTCCGGAGGGAGTGCCGGTGAAAATCAAATCTCCCTTTTTAAGCGTAATCAGGGCGGAAAGATAGCTTATGATTTCCGCACAGGAATATATCATTTTACAGGTGCTGGAGTTTTGGGCAATCTTTCCGTTTACACGGCTGGAAATTGCCAGGTTTGCAGGGTCGAGGCAGTCAGCGGTGACAATATAGGGACCAACGGGGGCAAAATCATCACAGGCTTTGCCCATCGTCCACTGACTGGCGGAGAACTGCATATCCCTGGCGCTGACATCGTTGCCTGCTGTGTAGCCGGCTACATATTCAAGGGCATTCTCCTTGTCAACATTCCTGCATTCCTTGCCGATTACGATGACCAGCTCTGCCTCATAGTCCACCTGCTTGGATTTCTGAGGGATACGGACAGTACCTTCGTGCCCGGCCAGACCATTGGCAAACTTGGAAAACACCGGCGGAAATCCCGGTCGGGTTTCAAGCTTGGTTTCGTTTATATGCTCATCGTAGTTCAGCCCGATGCAGAGGATTTTCTCCGGACGGGTGACTACCGGGGCAAACCTGATATTCTCCTGCTTTAGCGGAACAGTTACTTCCTTTGCCAGAATATCTTTGATGGCGGTATCCCCAAGACCAAGCAGATCCTCCATTTTAATGGAAGAGGGCAGGGCAACATGACCTGCCTCCGTTACTGCACCTACGCGGATATCATTACTCATTCCGTGATATTGAAAAAGTTTCATTTCCCTGCTGCTCCATTCTTACGCCGCAATGTCTACATTCATCCCGCGGTATTTATTTACACCGTCTGATTCTTTCATATCCTTCTGATAAGGATTATCTTCGTTGTAGTATTTTATCTGAGTCTCCGTCTCACCGCCGGAAACAAAGGTACGGCCGCATTCGGGGCAGACATCGGTCTTTATCCGGACACTGGCCCGCTCCACGACACCGTTGTTATCATTTGCCTTCTGATAGGCATTGGCGACATGCTGACGCTCATGAGCCATCACCGTACCGGCTGCTGCTCCCGGAGAGATATGTCCCGGAGATTTGAAGGATACATCCATCTCATTGGAGCCGTCCTGATACTTGCGGTTCTTACAGGTTTCACATTCCGCCGGAGACGATTTCTTGCCCGGCTTCTTCTGATGGTCGGGGTCATTCTCCAAGGGAGTTCCCGCTGCCTGGCCGTCTACCTCGTGACCCCGGGTATAGTAGGCTCCCTGATTATAATAGCTGCCTCCGGCAGCTCCACCGATACCGATTTCCATGATTTCACCTTGCTTCAAACTATACTCAATAACGCCTTATACCATCATTATACAAATCTGTTGAGCTAAAGACAATACGATAATCATCTGTGCCGAATTTTTATCAGAAAATCCCATCAAAAAACGGCAATCAAAAAGCGCCATAGTCCTTCGACAGGCTGACGCCCGCCTCCAGTCATCGGCGCTTTTTTGCTTAGTACTCCTTCTACCAAAAAGGTCATGCTAAGCCCTAGTATTACAGTATGATAACTATTACAGCCCCATCTGTCAAGTCCCAATGATTATACTCCTAAAATGTTATTACGGTAATTTTACTCGTCAAAATCCTCTGTCAGTTCTACGGAAGTGGGCAGCTCTGGCAGAAGAACGTGACACCTTTCCAGAAAATCGAAGCGGTCAAAATCCTCGACCGATGCCACCTCATCCTCCAAATACAGGATTATCTGCTGCACCGCATCCCAGTCGCCGTCAAACCAGATCAGCAAAACCTGACGCATATTGTTCCAAACCACATCGTGCAGCTCCGCCATCTGACCTGAGCCAAGAATATTATTCCTGTCAGGCTGCGGCTCAAAAACCACATACCGGAGATAGCTTTCGGCGGCATCAGTCAGGGCACGGTCAATAATATCGGTGATTTCGGGCTGAGTCTCCATGTAATGCTCCTTTTCCCACATTTGTGCAATAATTGTTTTCAGTTGAAAGAAATAATCCAACGAATCACATAGTCAGGGGCAGTATATCTCCCCCCGCCATTACTTCCTATAATTTCTCACTATCGGAAGTTTTGGCAATTTCTTGATGACCTAATCTAAAAATTTTGCCATTTTCTGAGAAATTACTGCAGTTTCAGCTCGCAGCCACT
>JAFNYY010000092.1 GCA_017383125.1 Schwartzia sp. (in: firmicutes) | reverse complement strand
TCATCTTGACTCGCACATCTGGCTTGAATCATCTTTCGTGTGAAAAAGTGATTCATGTTTGCTGCATTGTTCAGTTTTCAGAGAACACCTGCGAGGCTTGCCTCGCTGTTGCCCACTGTCGTGAGCGACTTGCATATAATACCAATTTGAGATGTCTTTGTCAACACCTTTTTCAAAAGTTCTTAAAACAAATTCTCCGAATACCGTCAAAGCCTTGTCTGACGGTATTCGGAGAGTGTTTTCATCTTTCAGCGTTCCGCTCTGATTACCGGGAATTCGCCCGGATACCGCAGCCAGATGCTGCGTTTGCGGACAGCTTCCACTGCCTGACGGACCGTTTCTATGTTGTTGTTTATCTCCAGGTCGAAGAAGAATATGTATGCTCCCAAATATGTGCGGGCTGGGCGAGATTCTATGCGGGTAAGGTTTACGCCAAACCGGGCAAAATCCTGCAGAACGCCCAGCAGACTTCCTGCCTTGCTACCGTCTATCTGGCAGGCAAGAAGGGCCTGTCCCTTGAGGGGAGGTTCCGGTCTTGTTGCAGTGAAGCCAAGCTCCCTGCCGCAGATTTCGTAGAAGCGGGTGCAGTTTTCACTGTTGTCCTGAATGTCCTCGGCGATAACATTCAGTCCGTATATTTCTGCTGCCCGACGGGTACCAATAGCTGCCATTCCTTCTGATGCGTCGCTCTGAGAAACCAGCTCGGCCGCTCTAGCCGTGGATGTCTCCTCCACCAGAGTCGCCCAGGAAAATCTCGTGCGAAGATACTGGCGGCACTGACTCAGGGGCTGACCATGAGAGTGAATGGTCTTTATGTTTTTGGCCTCGCACTTGGCAAGGAGGTTGTTGCGTACCGGCCAGATAAACTCTCTGGATATGTTGATAGAGTCGGTACGGGCAAGAATATCCAGCGTTATGTTTATGGGGCCTTCAAGTGAGTTTTCCACCGGCACCAGTGCCCTGTTTACCGCACCCAGCCTGACTGCCTCAAATACATCGGCTATGTCCGGGTAGGGTACAAGCTCAGCCTTCTCTCCTTCGGCCGCAAGATTTTCCAGGTAAAGTGCCGCTTCCTCGCTGTGAGTGCCGCGCGGTCCAAGATAGCCTAGTCTATTCATCGGTCAATCACCTATACGAACGCTATGGGTTACCTTGATTCCTTTTTCTTCCAGCTTGCCGGTGATGCTTTCAGCCGGGAAGTCACCGCGGATGATGAGCTGAAGCTTCTCATCCTGCTGAGGTACGGTTACGAGATTTTCGATGTTGATGCCGTTTTCAGCAAAAACACCGCAGATTTCGGCAATGGTACCGGGACGATTGTCGATAACAGCCGTGAGGCGGGTAGTACCCTTTTCAAGGCCCATGATTTCAATAAAGGATTCAAATACATCGGTCTCGGTGATGACACCGACTACAATTCCGGCATCATCGACTACCGGCAGACCGCTGCGCTTGGACTGCTTGAAGAGAAGAGCGGCCTCCTCAATGGTGGCATTCTGGTTGATAGAGATGAGAGTACGGGGCATAATATCCCGCACCTTAATCTTTGCCAGCAGAGTAATAAGCTCGTTGCGGGAAAGCAGGGATGCGGTAGAAGGACTTGCCTTCTGCAGGTCACTTTCATCAATAAAGCCGTACAGATGGCCCTTTTCTGCTACCGGAATATGACGGATGTGGTTACGCTTCATGGTGTTCATTGCCACATCAATGCCGGTATCTCTGGTCACAGTCAGCGGATTCGGTGTCATGCGCTCATTTACAAACATTTTTATCTTCCTTTCTCCGGCAGGCGATTTCATCGCCTGCATTGTTTCGTTTTAATCTTATTGATTATACCATGAAAAGATATTTTTTTAACGAAAAAGCATCTGAGAAATATGTATACTTTCGTTCTTCTCCCTCTATGAAACCGCAGCTTCTTTCACCATATCGGCCATCACTGGGACAAGCTTCGCCATTTCCTCTGTCATATCCAGTGATGGTGAAAGATCGTATGGAACTGCCCCAAGCACCACGACTTCCGGTACTGCCTGTCCGATCAGTCGCATCAATGCCAGCAGGTCGGTGATACCAAGCTCGTGAGCCATTACGCCCTGAGAAAAGTGCTCGTTTACCGCTTCGCCGGCAAAGCGGTAAAGCTTTCCCGGTTCGTCCTCCTCTGCTCCCTTCACCGCGTCCACGATGATAAGTCTGCCGGCTCCGGTGACAAAGTGCAGCAGCTCCGGCCCGAGGGTTCCGCCATCTACAAGTTCCACATTGTCCGGCAGTCCGCCCCGCTCAGACAGATACTCTACTACCCGGACACCGAAGCCCTCATCGCAGAGAAGGATGTTGCCAATGCCCAGCACTACCACCGGCTTTGCCGCACCATTGACATACTCTTCCCGAAGTACCTTTGTGCCTAAGGCAAGCTCCGGCATATCATTACGATTGTCATTCATGGCTGCTGCTTCCGTCGATACTGTGTTTCTCTGCCGCCCGTTCCTTCAGCCAGCGGCAAAATTCCTCAATTCCCTCACCTGTCTTAGCCGACAGCGGGAAAATCTGCACTCCCGGATGGAGCATGGTTATATCCCCCACGGCTCCGTCATAGTCAAAATCGACATACGGCAGGAGATCGGTCTTACTTAGGACAACTGCTCCCGCCTCTTTGAATATAAGGGGATACTTCAATGGCTTATCCGCCCCCTCTGCCACCGACAGGATTACCAGCTTCATATCCTCACCAAGGTTAAATTCCGCCGGGCAGACAAGATTGCCCACATTCTCAATTATAAGAAGCTCCGGTAGCGGAACGCTCCTATCCTTCGTCAGCTCTGCCCACGCCCGCTCAATCATTGGTGCGTCAAGGTGGCAGCCGCCCTGAGTATTCAGCTGGATTGCCGTGATTCCCATCGCCTTGATGCGGGCAGCATCCTTCTCCGTGAACAGGTCTCCCTCGATGACCGCGACTCTCAGGCTGTTGTCCAGATGCTTAAAAACCTTCTCCAGCAGGGTGGTTTTCCCGGCTCCCGGCGAGCCGATTATATTCAGGACAAATATCCCCTTCTTCCGAAACAGCTCCACCATCTGTGCGGCTGTACGGTTATTCTCTCCCAATATATCGCTCTTTACTTCTATTCTCATACTTCTGCTCCAGTTTATTTTCAGTCTATATCAAGATAGTCGACCTGCATTTCTCTGCCGCTGACTACCTCCAACGGCTCTCCGCATACAGGACAGATGAAGCTGTAAGGAACAAGACTTGGGCCGTATACAGGCTCCATGAGTCCGGCCGCCTCGCGAATTTCCTTTCCTATCAGCCGCTCCCGGTCACAGCTCCGGCAGCGGCCTGCCAGCGGTACCCGGTCTATCACCAGCACCGCCTTTTCCGCTGCTGTTCCGCGCGTGACCACCTGCCACGCAGTCCGCAGAGCATATTCCTCCACCCCGGACAGCTCTCCCAGCTTCAGTCCCACCTCACCGATTACTTTTCCCTTATTTCGATTCATGTGGTCAAGGGCTACTGTCAGTATTCCCTCAGCTATGGCTCCCTCATGCACAAGGCTCACCTCTATGAAAAACGGGGACAGACTACTGCCTATCCCCCGAATATGTTTTATCAGATTGTTACCTTCAGTCCGTATTTTTCAAAGACCATGATAATATCTGTAAGGCCGGTAACGCCGTTCTGATAGCTGATACCGATTACCTCGCTGTCATCATGGGTATGAACCTCTAGAATACCCGGCAACCCGTACAGCTCCTTCCGGATGCTCTCCGTCTGCCCGGCATTGATTCCCGCTGCCCGGAGGTGCAGATGACTGCTGCCGACCGGAGTCTCATGATCATGCTGGTGCTCGTGGTTTCCGCAGCCGCAGGTTGCACACATATATATTTCCCCTTTCAGAATTACAGTATTTCTTTTACATCAGTCGGTACATGTACAAGAACCTTGCTGCCGGAGAACATACTGGAAACCTCACTCTCGCCCTCCATGAACTCAGCACGGGTAACCATGTAGAGGTGGCCGGAGGCAAAGAGGATTATCGCCCAGGCAACATAGTGATGCACAAGATGGGTCATAAACTCGCTGCCCAGTACAGTATTGACCCAGGAAAAAGCAAATGCCCAAATACTGTCCGGATTCACCATTAGATACATGGCAAAGCCGGTAAGCACCTCGATGGCAACAAGCACATAAAGAAATGCGTACGACATACGGGCAAGCGGATTACGAAGATACGATTTGTGGGATTTCTTCAGCAGCATATAGTGAAGCGCCACATCGATGACTTCCATATAGAAGTGACCTTCCCAAAAGCGGGGGAACAGCCGGTCACCCTTGTTGATGATAAAGCCGTATATCTTCAATACAAATGAGGCACACAGGAGAAAGGCTGCTAAAAAATGCAGGTCTCTGACCACATTCATCAGCAGGTAGGTCGCCGTAGGTTCAAAGTTCAATATCTGCAGCGGCTTTCCGATAAGTATTCCCGTGACAAAGAGGACGCATATGCAATCCACCATTATCCAATGGAATATTCTCAAGAAAGGACTGAAGAGGTAATAGATACGGCGCTGAACGACGCTGACATTACTTGCGTCCATTGCTGTCCGCCTCCTCTACCGTGGACCCGCGGAACGGGTCTGTGGTTACTATACGAAGCTCCTCCCCCTGCGGATTGTACATATGGGTAGCACAAGCCATGCAGGGGTCAAAGGAACGGATGACCTTGAGAATTTCAAGCGGCTGACGGGGATTCTTCACCCTCGTCTGCATCATTGCCGCCTCATAAGCGCCGCGGCCGGCCTTGTCATCACGGGGGCAGGCGTTCCAGGTTGTCGGCACTATGCACTGATAGGTCTCGATTTTACCGCCGTCAATAGTGACCCAGTGGCTCAGTGCGCCGCGGGGAGCCTCATAAAGACCTACACCACGGGCCTTCTTCGGCCAGGTTGCAGGATCCCAGCGCTCCATGTTCGCCACCTGAGTATCGCCGATGCGGATATTGGCAACAAGGGAATCAAAGAAATACCTGGCAATTTCCGCATTGAGCTGAGCATCAAGGGCTCTGGTCACAGTACGGCCAACCATAGAAGGCATCCATTCCTCAGGCCGCTTGCCCAGGACGGTGGATACATAGTCAACCTGGTCCACCATCATCTTCTCAGCCCAGGTCATGTCGGTCAGTAGCTGCTGACGAGCCTTGGTGTAGACAACAATATAACGGGCAAGAGGTCCGACCTCGCAAAGCTTGCCCTTCCACTTCGGAGTCTTTACCCAGGAGTACTTGCCCTGCTCATTGAGAGCGCGCCAATCGGTATCGGTGCCGTCTTTTGGCCCGGTGAAATGCGGCTTAGTCTGACCATCCCAGGGATGCAGCACCTCGGCTCCCTGATATTCATACCAGGCATGACCGACACTCTCCCCGAAATATTCCGGATCAGACAAATCTTCGGCAGAAACATTGTGAACATCGGCAATCTGCACACCACGGCTGAACTTCTCTACAACGCCGTTGGTACGAATCAGAAGGTTATTGAAGAAGCCGCCTTCTTTGGTATTCAGGAAGGGCTCCTCCGGGAAGGAGCCAAAGGCCATTACCCTTTCACCGGAAAGGCCTGCACCATCAAGATATCCGGCTTTCACATAAGCAGATGCCATCGCCAGTGCATCCGGCAGATGATATTTCGCAACAAGGCAGCGGCCAAGGTCAATAGCCTTCTCAACCTCAGCCAGACGAGCCGCATTGATAGGCGAATTGCCGTCACGAAGGGAAATCGAGCAGGGCATGCCGCCCATTACATAGTGGGGATGAGGATTCTTACCGCCGAAAATAACATGCGGTGTCACCAGTTCACGCTGTTTGTCAAGCATCTCCAGATAGTGGCAGACTGCCATGAGATGCACCTCAGGCGGCAGCAGACTGTAATCGGGATGCTCCCACCACTGGGCGGAGAATATACCAAGCTGACCGCTCTCTACTATCGTCCGCAGCTTTTTCTGTACAGTGCGGAAATAATCAGGCGTTGCTGCCGGGAAATCCTTAGGTGTAGAGGAGTACGCCGTCCCCACGGAAGCACTCGGCACCTTGTAGGTCTCTGCCAGGGATGCAGCCACTCTGGCCGTAGCCGCCGGATCGGCAGAAAGCGCCGCCATCGGACTGACCCAGTCAAGAGCCTGCAGATGATAAAAATGAACAATATGGTCCTGCACCGTCAGTGATGCAGCCATTATATTTCTTATGAAATTTGCATTCTTCGGGATCTTAATATTCAGCGCATCCTCAACGGCCCGAAGTCCGGCCAATGCATGAGCGGTGGTGCAGACGCCGCAGATGCGCTGAATATATGCCCAGGCATCGCGAGGGTCACGACCCTGCATGATAAGCTCCAGTCCGCGCCAGGCAGTACCGGAGGAAAGAGCATCGGTAACACGGCCGGAGGCTTCGTCTACAGTCAGCTCCACTCTCAAATGACCCTCTATACGGGTAACCGGGTCAACTACTATGTGCTGCATTACTTATCCCCCTCCTTGCCGTTTGTCACACCGCGGCGGGCCTCTGCCGCCTCTTCTTTATCCCTCTTCTGCTTCTGCAGCAGGGACAACGCACCATGAGCCGCTACGCCTGCCACGGAGGCAGCAGCCATACCGGCACCAATCATATCTATATCGCCAAGGGGACCGTACTTGGGCATCCGCTCGGAGAACGGCGACTCGTCCCAGAATTTCGGTGAAGCACATCCGATGCAGGCAGCACCGGACTGAATGGGATAAGAGAGTCCCTGATGCCAGCGCATATTTCCGCAGGAGCTGTAGGTCTCCGGCCCGCGGCAGCCTAAACGATAGAGGCACCAGCCAGCCTTTGCACCCGCATCATCATAGCGGTCAGCAAACATACCGGCGTCGAAGAACGGCCGCCGGTAGCAGGTATCATGTACCCTATTGCCGAAGAACTGCTTCGGTCGATTGTCACTGTCAAGCGGCGGAAGCACACCGAACATCGCAAGATGCATAACAACGCCGGTCATTACCTCGGGAATGGGCGGGCATCCCGGCACATTCACTACCGCCTTGGCGGAAATATATTTACCGATTCCGGCAGAAGAGGTAGGATTCGGCTGTGCCGCCTGTATACCGCCGTAGGCGGCACAGGAGCCGTAAGCGATGACAGCAGCTGCTCCGGCTGCAGCCTCACGCAGTGTCTTTATAAAAGGCTTGCCGCCGGACATACAGTATATTCCGTTGCTGCCGGTGGCCACTGCGCCTTCTACTGCCAGAATATACTTCCCCCTGTGCTGCTTCATCATCTTTTCCAGATGAGCTTCCAGGTCATCACCGCTGCCGGCGCTGAGAAGGTGACTGTATTCAAGGGAAATATTTGTCAGAAGTACATCAGAAGGCAGCGGTGCCCCGGTACGGACGAAGGATTCACTGCAACCGGTGCATTCGTGACCACTGAGCCACAGGACTACCGGCAGCGGCTTTGTCTCCGCCGCCTCAACCACCTTCGACACCATATCGGTACTAAGTCCCATCAATGATGTCAATGCAACACAGCTCTTCAAAAATGTACGACGATTCATGCCTTTATTCAGGCATGCTTCCCACAGCGTTTCACGCTCTTTCAAAGACTTCTCCCCCTGTCAGCCCAGCAAAACAGGCAACTATTATCATCAAGCAAAACCAGTTTCTGAGGTTTCGCCTTTTATCGACAAATGCTCATGCTCATTATAAAGTAAATAACATTGTTTGTCTACATTACATAATGATGATTTATGTATACATATAAGTATCGTAGGAAAAAGAAAATCCCGGGAAGATGTAAATCTACCCGGGAAGAAATTCTTATTGAAGGAACTATCAAACAATACCCTGAGCATACATAGCAGCAGCAACCTTCTGGAAGCCGGCGATGTTTGCACCTGCCAGGTAGTTCTTCGGCATGCCGTAATGCTCAGCAGCATCCCTAGCCTGCTTGTAGGAGTTGGTCATGATGTCCTTGAGACGATGATCAACTTCTTCGAAGGTCCAGGAGAGACGCTCGGAATTCTGGCTCATTTCGAGAGCGGATACGGATACGCCGCCTACATTTGCAGCCTTGGCCGGAGCAAAGTATACGCCATTCTCCTGGAAGTATGCGATAGCATCGAGGGTACAGGGCATATTTGCACCTTCACCTACAGCGATAACGCCGTTGGCAACGAGAGCCTGTGCAGCCTCGAGGTCGAGCTCATTCTGAGTAGCGCAGGGCAGAGCTACATCAACCTTGACGGTCCATACACCGGTGCAGCCCTCATGATACTCAGCACCTTCCTTACGCTCTGCGTATTCCTTAATACGGCCTCGCTCAACTTCCTTAATCTGCTTCAGGAGAGCCAGGTCGATACCATTCGGGTCAACTACATAGCCGTTGGAGTCAGAGCAGGTGATGGGCTTTGCACCGAGCTGATATGCCTTCTCGATAGCATAGGTAGCAACGTTACCGGAGCCGGATACGGCTACGGTCTTGCCCTTCAGGCCAATCCCATTGTCATTGAGCATGCACTCTACGAAATAGAGGAGGCCGTAGCCGGTAGCCTCGGTACGAGCGAGGGAGCCGCCGAAGGAGAGACCCTTACCGGTGAGAACGCCAGCCTCGTAAGCATTGCGAACGCGCTTGTACTGACCATAGAGGTAGCCAATCTCACGGCCGCCTACGCCGATATCACCGGCCGGTACATCGACATCCGGACCGATGTGACGATAAAGCTCGGTCATGAAGCTCTGGCAGAATTTCATAACCTCGCAGTCGGACTTGCCCTTCGGGTCGAAGTCAGAACCACCCTTACCGCCGCCGATGGGCAGACCGGAGAGGGAGTTCTTCAGAATCTGCTCGGTAGCCAGGAACTTCAGGATGGAGAGGTTTACGGAAGGATGGAAGCGCAGGCCGCCCTTGTAGGGTCCGATTGCGCTGGACATCTGAACGCGGAAGCCACGGTTTACACGAACCTTGCCGGCATCATCAATCCAAGGAACGCGGAAGGTAACAATGCGCTCCGGCTCGAAGAAACGCTCCAGGAGGCAGGCGTCTTCATATTCGGGATGCTCAGCCAAAACCGGGGTAATGGTGCCAAGAACTTCTTTACAAGTGTTATGGAACTCCGGCTGATCCGGGTCACGCTTGATGATTTCTGCCAATACTCGCTCGCAATATGCTTTTGCTTTTTCCATGTCTGCCATAATAAAAAATCGCTCCTTCTTTCGTGACCTTCGCGCGGGGGCAGACAGCCTCCACGCAAAAGACTCTCAAAGCGAGCGAGTTCGTTTGCGTTTATTCAGGCGCCGTTGCCCTTTGTTTAATCACATATATCTGTTTTTGATAGTGCAAATTATACAAAGGCAGATTTATAAAATCAAGATATTTATTCATAAAATATTGTATACATTGATGTAAAGGTGTAACTCTCACGAAATCCATCCCAGGCGCCGTCACGCCTGCGTGTATACAGTATATGCGTGTACCGTCAACTTTACATTATCGTTGCAGACTTATCATCTGATTCTTGTTATTTTGTGTTGGTTTTGGATTTTATGCATAGTTTTATGCAAATTATACATTTCTGTTTTATTGTCTGTTTTACGAATTTACAGACCTTATTTCAAAGCAATACCCCCTGTCGATTTATTGTTTTTTCTCGACAGGGGGTATTGCTTTAAATTTTAATTCTTATTATTTTTAGCCTTCTGCTTCTTGGATTTTTTCTTTTCCTCGCCTTTTTTCTCAGCAGCTTCCTTTTTCTGCTTTTCTTCTTCCTGCTTCTTAAGCTTCTGTTCCCTGGTGGGCAGTTCCTTCGCCCATTCCTTCGCCCGTTTCTCCATAGCTTCGCGAATCTCTGCAGCCGCCTTGGGGTCAAGCTTTTCAAGGTACTTCATCCCGTAGCCGTTGGCCTTCGGAACCAGCCGCTTATGCTCACGGTAGAAGGTCAGCGCCTGCTCCTCATCTCCCAGCTCATCGGCAATATCTCCGGCTATTCCGTAGGCAGGAGCGAATTTACTATCACAGGCAATAGCCGCCCTGCACTCCTCTATTGCAGCCTCCGGTCTTCCCTCTCCCCGATAAATATCGGCAAGCGTCACATGATTGAAGGCGCTGCCCGGATTAAGCTTCAATGCGTATTCCGCCTCCCTGTGCGCCTCTTCAAAATCCAGTTCCTGCATACAGGCCCGGGCAAGTACAGCATATATCTTGCTGGGGTCTTCGGGAAGATTTGCACAGCCTAAGGCTCTCCTCGCCTCCTGCCGCGCATAGGAAGGCAGATAGGCATCATTGTATGCATCTCCGTTGTCAACAAACCTTGTCACCAGCTCCCGGTCTGCCAGCTTCGCCTTGTCCAGCCGTTCAAGCCACTTTTCGTGTCTGGCTGCATCGGTCTCCTGCATCTTTGTCCTGACTTCACTTATTACCTCTGCGGTGTATGCCGAGGTTATCAGCTTCTTCAGTTCCCGTTCCAGATGACGCTCCGCCACGAATTTTTTCAAAGGCTCATAGACACGGTCATCCGTAAGATAATCCTCAAGGCCGTCGCCCCTCCCGCTTGGACGCCAGTTCCAGCCGGACAGAGTATTGTTGTCATGAATACCGCGGGCAATAGCACCCGCTACCAGATAAGCCGTCTCCTGAGGAAGCTCACTGTCCAGATCCGTCCAGTCCGTTTCCGCAAACAGCATATCATCGATGAAAATCTTATTTTTTTCCACTCTCACATGACCGGCACAGTATTCCGTCATCATCTGCGAAAGCTTCTTCTCACGGTTTTGAGTCTCTGGATGATCGTAGGGGTCGAATTTTCCGTGAAACTCAGCATCCCTGTTTGTAATATTTTCCATCCTGACCATTGCCGCTGCGGCTCCGCCCGGATTGAATCCGGCCGAGCAGGCAATATAAAAGCCGCCCTCATCGGCCTCATACTCTGTAGGTACGCTGACCATCTTTGCCACACCGTAATCGGTCATCATTGCCACCATACCGGAGTCACCGGCATTGGTTGCCGCATTTATTGCCATCATGCCAATCTGGGCTGCGGCAGCCTTCGCCACATTCGCGGCGGCGTGCATCTTCAGGCCGTGAATCATTTCGTGACCCAGCACAGCAGCCAGCTCATCCTCATTTCCCCGCAGGCCGGCCACTATTCCCCGGTTGACGCTTATATAGTTGGTCGGATAGCAGGCCGCATTGAAATCGTTGCTGTCGTTTACCGCCCAGCGGAAGGGCAGATTGCGGCTTTCGAGAGTGTAATCTCCCTTCGTCACCAGCTGATTCATCACCCGGTCAACCACGATTTTATCCTGTGTAAACCGGGACAGCCCATGCTCCCGGACATCCATCAGATATGTTTCTTCCTGATAATATGCATTGTTTCCCATCGCGGATATCTGCTGAAAATATCCGTTATATGCTGCTACTGCACCCAGTGCCCCAAGGACACCGGCGACGGCACCTTCACCGGCCTCCGCTGCCGGCTGAGCCACTGCCATGAAGCTGACAGCACAAAGTCCGGCGAGGATTTTTCCTGCCGCTCTCTTCTTTATTTTTTTCAATATCCTGTTTAACACGGGCAATACCTCCCGAATCAGTAACCCACCTGCACTATTCTAGTCTGTATATTACCATATAAAAAGCAATTCTTCATTAAAATACGGTGAAAAAATACCCGGAGAAGCTGTTTCAGCCGCTCCGGATATTTGAACTCCGTATTTATAAATTTGTCCGGAAATCAGGACCTTCTCTCTCCGGAGCCGTTGCTGAAGCCCTGCCATGCACTATACATACCGATCAGAACAATAAAGATTTCCAATCGACCAAGCATCATGGCAATCATTTCCACAATCAAGGTGGCTGCATTGGTATCCGGCCCGGTGAGTCCTATTGATATTCCTACATTGCCAATAGCGGAAGCAGCTTCAAATACAACCTCCGTAAAGCCGGCTCCGGTAGTAAAGCAGAGTGCAATAGTCGTCAGCAGAAAGAAGCCTATGTAAATCAGCGCAAAGCCGATAGCTTCATCCATCAGATGGCGGTCAAAGGCGACCCTTCCCTCAACCCGGAAGTAGTGAGGAACGATTATCGTCCTGTCCGGTACCAGCCGTCGTCTGAGATACAGCCTGGCGGTTCGCAGCAGCACATAAACTCTGTGCAGCTTGAGGCCGCCGGCAGTAGAACCGCTCATACCTCCCATGAACATGAGAACCATCATAACCACCAGCACCGCCGGTGACCATGCCTCCGGTCCGGTGATACCATAGCCGGTACCCGACAGGGATGTTGCGGTCAAAAACATTCCCCGCCGCAATGCATCAAAGCAGGCGGTCAAAAAATCCTGCGGCGATGCAAATACTCCGTCAGCTATCAGAGCCGGCAGTTCCCTCGATGCAAAGAGCAGGGAAACCACCGCAACCGTTCCCGCCATAAGGCGAAGCTCCGTTACCCTCACAGCCTCACGCCAATGACCACGGAAGCATTGGAGGATAACATAAAAGTTCGTCATGCCCATGAGCATCAGAAGAATAGATACCCACTCAACAGCCCGGCTACCATAGACCCCGATACTGTCAGTACTGGTGGAGAATCCGCCGGTAGACAATGCGCTCATGGCATGGCATACTGCCTCCAGCGGAGACAGTCCCGCCCATATATACAGCCCTGTACCGACAATAAAGAAGACATTGTATATAAGGAATACTATCTGCGCGGTTCTCTGCAGGCTCGGCATTATGCGATCCGGATGACCTTCACCGGAAAAGAGGGTCATGGCTTTTCTTCCCGGCAGGAACAGCACCATTACAAGCACGAAGCCAAGTCCGCCTACATACTGCATAAAGGCTCGATGGAACAGATAAATACGGGGCATCTGCTCCGGTACTGCCACCGAAAATCCGGTAGTAGTCCAGCCGCTTACCGCCTCGAACAGCGAGCGGACAAAATCAAGCTGCCCGCCCAAAAAAAATGGCAGCGCTCCCACCAGCATTCCCCACAGCCAGATAGTCAGCACCGTCGTACTGCTCATTCGCAGCCGCAGCTGCCAACGCAGAGCATCGGGATCCTTCTGATAGTGCCCGTATACGCAGAGCAGCCCTCCCGGAAAGGCAGAAATCAAAAAGGTAAGCATAAAGCTTTCCCGATGAGCCATCTCCTCCGGGTAGAAAAACAGACTGCCGACAGGAACCAGCGCCAGAATCCCCAGCAAAATCATATATTTGCCAAGGCTGACTCTGTCCAAGGTTTTATTCATCGGCTCGTACTCCTCGCAAAATTCTGACAGCCTCTATCTCCCTGCCGCCGGCCGACAGAATTATCAGTCTGTCTCCGGGCAGCAGCCTCGTCTCACCACGGGGAATAATCGTGATGCTTCCTCTGAGCAAGGCTCCGATAATAACGCCGTCCGGCAGAACGATATCCCTCAGCTTCTTTCTCACCGCCGGGCATCCCTCGTCCATCTCCACCTCGACAATATTTACTCTGCCGTCCTCGAAGGACACCATGCCCTTCATTTCCTCCAGAAAAGCCTGCTGTTCTATAAGCTTTGCTACGGCTCTTACGGCGCAGATGGGATGGTCAACGCCGAGACGACGGAAAATGTCCACCTTATCCGGACTGCCTACCATGGCAACAGTCCTGCCTATTCCATAGAGCTTCTTACCCAGCTGACAGGCGATGAGATTGTCCTCATCCCGCGGAGACATTGCAATGATGATATCTGCCGACCCTGCCCCGGCTTCATCAAGAATATACGGCTTTGTGCCGTCACCGTGGATAACATTCAATCCGTCAACCGCCGCCAGCATCCGGCAGTCCTCGGCCACGGAGTTTACTACTGTTACGCTGTGGCCCTGTGCCAGCAATGAGATTGCAAGGGTGCGGGCCTTTGAGCGGCCGCCGACAATTATAATCCTATCCTTTACCACCGGTCTCCCTCCCCCAGACAGCTTGCGATTTCACGGGCCGACAGCTCCGAGGGGCAGATGCTTGTTATCCCCAGTTCCCGGTAGACTACCTCCCGGCCCGGCTCGTACAGGCGGGCAATTATCCGTGGTCTTTCTCCGGGGTACATCTCCCGCACAAGCTGGGCTATCATGGCATTCATATTATCATTATTTGTTACCACGATGACGCCCTCCGCCGAGTCTAATGCCACTCGCTTGAGGACAGACAACTCGCTGGCGTCTCCGGTCAGGGTCATTCCGCCGTAGCTTTCCGGAAGCTTATCAAATGCGCTCTGATTCTTATCTATTATCAATATCTCCTTGCCTGCCGCCTCAAGCTGTTCTGCCAGAGTAGCACCCAGTCGGCCGCAGCCGATTATCACATAATAGTTCTCTCCTTTGAGAACCTTTGTAAGTCTTCTAAAAAAATCCACAAAAATCACCTCTGTCTGAATAAAAGGCTGTCGATAGTAGTATCTCATTATATCATAAAAACGTTCTGACAACTATCCCGTAATATAAGGGCTATTATCCCCACTATTATTATAAACAGCTATTCCGTATGCCTGACAAATAAGGACACCCACCCGTCGTCAGGCAGACGATTGTCCTTATAATCACATTTTACAAAAACAATTTCATCAAACCGGTAGACTCCAAAAATAGTATGAACAGCAGCACCGGGGTAACATATTTCATCATCACCCGGTAAACAAGCTTGCGCTCGAACCTGTTGCCGTATGTCTCCACCTCTTCGATAATCCACTGGGGTCCGACCACCCAGCCGATAAACAAGCAGGTCATCAGAGAAGCAAATGGCATCATCAGGCAGTTGCTGATGTAATCAAGAACATCCAGTATCTGTCCCACAGAGCCATTTGGCAGCGGCAATTCAATATACAGCACACTGTAGCCCAAAGCAACAATCGCAGCTGCCGCCATATAGAAGGCAGTGAGTGAAGCCACAGTTTTGTTTCGGCCGGATTTGAACAAATCCATACAGTCAGCTACAACCGGTTCCATAATTGATACGCTGGAAGTAAGGGCCGCCAGAGTCGCCATCGCGAAGAATGCGACACCGACATAG
This sequence comes from Schwartzia sp. (in: firmicutes), assembly GCA_017383125.1. Taxonomy (GTDB): domain Bacteria; phylum Bacillota; class Negativicutes; order Selenomonadales; family Selenomonadaceae; genus RGIG250. The sequence continues at coordinate 749 of JAFNYY010000092.1, read as the reverse complement.
ACACCGCTCGGACCCATGGCGGCAAAAATTTTCGGCAAGGAAATGAACATCAGCGACGGGCCGGCACCCATGCCCTCGGTACCGGAGAACACATAGATGGCCGGAATAATCATGATGCTGATCAGTACCGCAGCCAAAGTATCGAATATCTCAATGTGGGAAGCCGACTTACTGAGATCAACCTCCGACCTTGCATAGGAGCCGTAGGTAATCATGATGCCCATAGAAACGCTGAGGGAAAAGAACAGCTGGCTCATAGCATCAAGGGTTATCTGCAGAAGACGCCCCATGGTCATTCCGGTAAAGTCCGGCGTAATATAAAACAGGAAACCCTCCCAACCGGTGCGGGTAACACCGGATGCATCGGTATGAACAAGTGTCAGAGCAAAGCCCGCCACTCCGATAATCGTCAGCAGCAGTATCGGCATTATAAAGGTGGCTGCCTTCTCAATACCCTTTTCTACACCGAGATAAATAATCAGGGAAGTAGCCGCCAGAAAAACCGCTGAGAAAATCACCGGTGACCATGATGAGGTAATAAAGCTGCCGAAAAATCCGTCAGCTGCTGCCTGCTCACCCTGACCGACTAGAAACGCTGCAAAATATTTTGTTATCCAGCCGCCGATTACAGCGTAGTAGGCAAGGATTATCGCCGGGACACAGAAGATGATTATTCCCAGCGGCTTCCACTTCTTCGATATCTTTTCATAAGCATGGACAGCGCTGCATTTCGTCCGGCGTCCGATAAC
>JAFNYY010000015.1 GCA_017383125.1 Schwartzia sp. (in: firmicutes) | reverse complement strand
TCGCTAAGCACCGGCGTTCATAATAGTTTCTTTACAGACTGTTATGCCGTGCGCTGTACATTAAGGAGCAGACGGCTTTGCCGTCTGGTTTCACCTTGAAAGTCACCAGCAGCAGTACCCGTAAGAAAACCGTTTATACACGCCGGCACTTAGTGACCTGCAAGCAGACTTGCGTCGCAGGAACTTAGTGCCGCTGCGTGGATAATCGAGCGCAAGCGGGTTTTCGTCGGATACTGCTGAGGTGTCAGTTAAACAATTTCTGTCAGATGGTCTTGCCGTATGGTGTAGAAGTCAGTGCATTGCAAGGGTAGAAAGAATCTTAAGTCTCGCCTGCGCAACCTTTACAAGGTCAGCGGGCTGGTACTTCATATAGACCTTCCCCAGACGGCTGTTGAAGTCCTTGTTATAGCCTTCGGGGTCAGCGGCAACGGCAAGAGCGTGCTTCTTCAGCATTCCCCAGAAGTCGCCGGTGACTTCATATTTGCCTGCCTCATTCCTTACGGAGGCCTGACGCATTGACAGGAGAAGGTTCAGTCGGGAGTCCACCAGATAGAGGTGGATTACCTCGTCTGACAGAGATTTTTCCGTGGGCAGCTGCTCCTTGGTCAACAGATGGACTGCGAGAGGAGCATCGCCCCAGCCGTCCTTGAAGATGCCGTCGATTTTGTACAGCAGCAGCATGACTCCGTCCACCTCGGCCAGTGCCAGCTCGATATCGCCGGTGCGAAAGGCCTCATGGGCGATGACATCGTGCCTGGACAGCCGGAGGATGAACATGGCGCCATTGGCATCCACCTGAAACAGACCGCCGTCACCCTGAGCGGCAATGGGCAGCGGGAAGGTTTCTCCTACCTCAAAATTCGTATAAGACATAGAAAATGTTACCTCGTTTCGAGAGTAATCCAATTGATAACAACAGGACAACATGATATACTTATCTTGTATTTTTGTGTCTTCAATCGGTGGTTTGTTAATTATACCACATCCGGCAAACGGGGAAAAGGAAATCAAATGAGTGAGCAGGAAAAAGTGCCGTCCCTGACGGCCACCAAGGGGCGCCGCCTAACGGTCGCGATATTCGGTCGGGTGAATGCCGGCAAATCATCCCTGATGAATCTGCTCACCGGACGCCAGCAGTCTATCGTCAGCGCCACGCCGGGCACTACTACCGACTCGGTAGAAAAGGCTATGGAGCTGCTGGATATCGGGCCGGTGCTGTTTATCGATACACCGGGTATTGCCGATGACACGGAGCTGGGCAGCCTGCGCCGTCAGTCCACGGAGCAGAGCATCAGCCGGGCGGACATTGCCCTGCTGCTGTTCTCCGGCTGGGAGACTGCGGAGGAGCTGAAGCTGGCCGGCCGGCTGGCGGCCGCGGATACGCCGGTTATCCCCGTTATCAGCCGGGCAGATACCTATGCCGACGGCGGCAGTCACTTTGCCGCCGTCGTTCACGAGCGCCTGTCCGAGGCACACAGTCCCCATGAGGCCCCTGTCCCCGTCAGCAGTCGAGATGACGAGAAGGCTGGCTATCCGGGAAGAGATGCCATATTCACCGCATTGAAGACCATCGGCACAGCGGTAATGACCAGAAGCAATCTGCCCCTGACGAGGGGACTGTGTGAGACCGGCGATACTGTCCTGCTGGTAATGCCTCAGGACAAGGAAGCGCCGGTGGGGCGGCTTATCCTGCCTCAGGTGGAGACAATACGGGAGCTTCTCGACAAGGACGTGACCATCATCTCCACCACCGCCGAGGGATTGCCCCGGTCACTGGCGGCCCTGAAGGAGCCGCCGAAGCTTATCATTACCGATTCACAGGTGTTCTCCGTCGTCCGGCCCCAGGTGCCGGTCGGGACGATGCTCACCTCCTTCAGCATCCTTTTTGCCGCCCAGAAGGGCGACCTCTCCTACTTCATCCAGTCGGCGAGAAAAGTCCTCCTTGCGAAGGACGGACTCCGGAAGGGAGCGAGGATTGTCATCGCGGAGGCCTGTGCCCATGTGCCGGTAAATGAGGACATCGGCCGGGTGAAGCTGCCTAAGCTGCTGGCGAAGAGGTTTGGCAGTGAGTTCACGGTAGAATTCGTGAACGGACGGGACTTCCCCGACAGCCTGGCGGACTGCGACCTCATCATCCACTGCGGGGCCTGTATGTTCAACCGCAAGCTGGTAATGAGCCGGGTGGCTATGGCAAAGAATGGTCCCAGACCGGTGCCCATGACAAACTACGGCATCGCTATTGCCGCCCTCACGGGAATACTGGACGATGTGGTGTTCCCGGCTGATTGAGTGCAAAATGTGGCGGCCCATGCATTTTTCTAGCCGGAATAAACAGCTAAGGAGAAAAAATGGCTCTTACAACCGAAGCCCGCAGCCGTATCACTGCGCAGATAGACGCCCTGAAAAAGCGGCTGCCCATTGACTCCAATGATCTTGACTACGAAACCCATCTAAAGACCATTCGCCAGCTGCAGCGCATTCTCGACAGCGATGCAGTCCGGGCGAGAACTGAGGAAAAAATGAAGCAAGAAACAAAAGGAGCTATTGATACCCTTATCAGCCGCTATCCGGCTCTCGAGGTCTGCCGTGACAGCGTGACCGCCGCAGCCGAGGCAATCGTCAATACCTACAAAAACGGCGGTAAGGTCATCACCTGCGGCAACGGCGGCAGCGCAGCCGACGCAGAGCATATCGTGGGCGAGCTGATGAAGGGCTTCCTGAAGAAGCGTCCCGTGCCTCAGGAATTTGCTGCGAAGCTGGCGGAAATTTCCCCTGCTCACGCAGAATATCTGACGAAGAACCTGCAGCAGCCTTTGGCTGCAGTATCTCTGGTTGCCGGCGTGGCACTGCC
>JAFNYY010000014.1 GCA_017383125.1 Schwartzia sp. (in: firmicutes) | reverse complement strand
CTGCCCAGCAGCTTCGCTCCGCCCTCAATATTTGAGGCGGCATCATAGGGATTAACCCCCAGATAAGCTGCCGTTTCCGGCATGAGCTGCATGATGCCTACGGCTCCTGCCGGTGACACCGCATTCTGATTGTAGCCGGATTCCACAGCGGCAACAGCGCCAACCAGCCCCGGGTCAACCCCGTTTCGCTGCGCTGCTGCATTGATGATGGGCGCATATCCATTGGCAGAGGCAGCCGGGAGCATTTCCCCAGGAGCCTTGCCCGCCTGTGCCAGCGGACGGTTTATATCCTCCCGCTGCTTAGCTTTCATATCCTGTCTTTTTACGGCTTCATCAAGCACCGATTGAAATCCGGCGCCCTTCCCACTGCTTTCCTGTCCCAGATTAAGCCGCTTCGCAAGGTTGGAGGAGGAAAATGTATCGATTGCATCAATACGCTGCTGAATGGCGCTAATGCGGCCCATTACAGCATTGATTCCGTTAACATCCATTGCGGTTCCTCCTTTTCCTTTTATTACACCCGGACGGCCTGTCCGGTGTCATCTTACTGTCTGTCCTTCCTCATGTAGAGGTTAAGACCAATTTCATCAAGCATTTTCTGCTCCTCCGCCAGCATCTCTTCTATGTATTCCCGGCGGCGTTTCTCTTTGAGCTGCTCTATGCTTTTCAGCTCATTCATGACCTCCATCAGCTCCCGCAGCTTTTTCTGCTGCTCGGCCCTGGTCTGGATGATTTGATCCTGCTGGGCCTCTATCTGACGGCGCTTCCAGTCGAAGAAGCTGTTGTAGGTCATCAGGGTACCTACCGTCATGCGGCGGGCGGCAATGATATCCTCGTAGTCTTTATGACCCTGCTGCATTTCTTCCAGATATTGCCGGAGCTGCTGTCGTTCTTCCTCCAGTCGGCGGCTCACCTCGGCAAAGGCAACCTCCGCCCGGTCTTTCTGCATCCGCGTGACCTTCAGGAGTGTTTCAAGCTGAAAGCGAAATTTTTTCATAGCTTTAGTAATAAGGCTTCACAGACAGTCAAACATATCGCTAAGCTGTCACACGCCCCGATTTATCAGATGATGGCTACAGGTTTTCCAGCACCTTTACGGTATCCTCAAAGGAGGTTACCTCGAATATATCCTGACATAGGAAGCTGTTTATCTTGTCATTTTTTGCGATGGCGGCATCAATCCTGGCACTGGAGCCCTTCACATAGGCACCTATATGAATAAGATCCTCCGCCTCCTTGTAGACCGCCATCAGGGCTCTCATTTCCTGTGCTGCCTGACGGTGCTCCTTGGTCACTACATCAACCATGACACGGGATACACTGGATAGAATATCAATAGCCGGGAAATGATTCTGTGCCGCTATGGCACGGGAAAGCACGATATGTCCGTCGAGAATGCTTCGGACAGCATCGGCAATCGGCTCATTCATATCATCACCGTCTACGAGGACGGTATATATTCCTGTGATAGAGCCCTTATCATTGGTTCCTGCCCGCTCCAGGAGCCTGGGCAGGAGTGCAAATACTGAAGGTGTATAGCCTCGGGTGGCCGGCGGCTCGCCGATAGTGAGTCCCACCTCACGCTGAGCCATGGCAAAGCGGGTAACGGAGTCCATCATGAGGACTACCTTCTTGCCCTGATCCCGGAAGTATTCGGCTATGGCTGTGGCGGTCATGGCGCCCTTGATGCGAACGAGTGCCGGCTGATCGGAAGTCGCGACTACGACTACGGATCGCTTCAGTCCTTCCTCGCCCAAATCTCTCTCAATGAAGTCTCTGACCTCACGGCCACGCTCACCTACCAGAGATATTACGCTGATATCAGCTTCTGTGTTGCGGGCTATCATGGACAGCAGCGTGGACTTTCCTACGCCGGAACCTGCCATGATACCGATACGCTGTCCGCTGCCCAGAGTTATGAGGCCGTCCAGCGCTCTCACTCCTACATAAAGCGGCTCGTGAATACGGGGCCGCTTCAAGGGATCGGGAGCCGGTGCCTGCAGCGGGTATTCCTCCTTGCAGAGCAGGGGACCCTTGCCGTCCATCGGCTGACCCAGGCCGTTCAGAACCCGGCCTAAAAGCTCCGGCCCGACCTTCACCTGCAGGGTACGCTGAGCGCTGACTACCTCGCAGCCCGGGCCGATACCCTCCATCTCACCGATAGGCATCAGGAGGACAAGTCCCTCCCGGAAACCTACTACCTCTGCAGGAATCGGCTCTACCCCGGGAAACCGTGAGCTTATATAGCAAAGTTCTCCCAGACTGACGCTGGGGCCCTTGGACTCAATGACCAGTCCGATGACCTGAGTAACCTTGCCGGACATTTTTATTGATTCACAGGAGGAGATTGCCTCCCGGAATTTATCAAAATTTATTTCCATAGTGCATTAATTTACATTACGGGTTCTTTTGCCGCCCTTCAAAGAGCCGGCTTCTCTGGCATTCTCAGGAATTAACCGACTGATTTGTACTGAGCCGGCTCCTCACGGCAGCCTTTATCGCCTCAAGCTGAACCGATAGACGGGCATCCACATTTCCCGCCGGGCTCTCCAGAACGCAGTCACTAATCGAGAGGCTCTCGTCTGACTTGACCTCCAGAGTTCCCTGTCCTTCCAGCAGGCTCTTAAATTCATTCTTTGCCAGCAGCAGCAGGTCATACTGATCCGGAGATACCCGGATGATAACCTCTGGCTGGTCTTTTATTTTCATTATTGCCTTGCGGACAAGAGGCAATATGACCTGTGGTACATCAATGAAGTGCTGTGGGAGAATCTTATTGGCAATATCCAGCACCAGGTCTGCAATCTGCCCCTCTGCCTCTACCAGATAATTAAGCTTGTCTGCCTTGGCATCGGCAATGGTCTTTTCTGCCTGAGCATTGGCCTCGAGAATAGCCTGTCGCTGCTCCTCCTGTGCCGTCTTCAGTCCGTCCTGATAGCCGGCATCGTAGCCTTCCCTGCTTCCCTGCTCTTTTGCAGCGTTCAGGGCGGCGGCAGCCTCTGCTTCTATCCTCGTCTGAGCCTCCTCCAGAAGAATTCTTTTCTTCTCCTGTGCTTCAGCCTCCTGCATAGCGCATTTCAGCTTTGTGTCATTGAGAAGGCGCTCTATCTCAGCCTGCTTGTTCTCCACATCTGCCAGACGGGCCTTCATGGCGGCTTCCATATCTGCGATGCGCTGCTGAGCGGCTTTTTCCCGCTCGGCGGCTCTCAGCTCTGCCTGCTTAAGACTGTCGTCCATGGAGGCCGCAGCCTCTACTTCGATTTCCTCCACGGTAGGACCAAGCTTGACCACCTTGACGAGATGGGGTTCTGTCTCCCATTGGGCAGCTTTGATTACTCTCGACAATTAAATCATCTCGTCTCCTTTGCCGCGGGATACCTGAATAAGTCCCTTGTCCTCCAGACGGCGGATAGCACCGACAATCTTCTGCTGGGCTTCTTCAACATCTCTGAGCTTGACAGGGCCCATGAATTCGATTTCTTCCTTGAGCATTTCGGCGGCACGAGTGGACATATTCTTGTATATCTTGCTGGCAACGTCCTCGTTTGTACCTTTGAGCGCCAACGACAGATCTTTGTTGTCCACTTCGCGGAGTACGAGCTGCAGGTCGCGGTCGCCAATCATTACAATATCCTCGAAGACGAACATGAGCTTCTTGATTTCCTCGGTGAGTTCCGGGTTTTCCACTTCGAGAGTATCCAGTATCGTTTTTTCGGTATTGCGGTCAACCAGATTGAGCACATCGACGATGGCCTTGATACCGCCGGCGGTAGTGAAGTCCTGATTGACTACGGTACTGAGCTTGCGCTCCAGTACACGCTCTACCTCACGGATAACCTCCGGAGAGGTACGGTCCATGGTCGCAACTCGCTTGGCTACCTCGCTCTGCCGATCCGGCGGCAGGGAGGAAAGAAGCATTGCCGCCTGCTGAGAGTCCAGATAAGCCATGACCAGTGCTATGGTCTGAGGATGCTCGTTCTGGATGAAGTTCAGCAGCTGGCTCGGGTCAGTCTTTCGCAGGAAGTCAAAAGGCTTTACCTGCAGACTGGTTGTCAAACGGTTGATGATGTTGGCTGCCTTCTCTGCGCCCAGTGCCTTCTCAAGAACATCCTGTGCGTACTCAAGACCACCGGTGGAGAGGTAACTCTTAACCATCATCATCTGGTAGAACTCACTGATGACCTGCTGCTGCAGCTCCTGGTCTACGGAATGCTGACTGGCTATTTCCAAGGTTATTTTTTCAATTTCATCATCGGAAAGATGCCGAAATATCTTGGCAGAATACTCCGGACCCAATGAGATGCAGAGTATTGCTGCCTTTTGCTGATTTGTAAGGGATGAGTCGCTGTTGCCGTACATATCCATAGGTTATTATTCCTCCGACAGCCAGCTCTTGATGAGCATGGCTGCTTCTGCCGGCTGAGTATTGATGAGCGCTTCCACCGCTTCTCTTTCCTCGATAGCCTGCTTCTCTTCCTGAGTAAGCTCCTGTGGTACATCGGGTGGTTCTTTGCCGTTGGCGATGGCCTGACGGCGCATTTCCGCATACTCGGCAGCCTGACGAGCCTCTTCGGCACGGCGGGCTGCCTCTTCCTCGGCACGGCGCTGAGCTTCGGCAGCGGCAGCGGCTTCAGCAGCAAGCTGTGCCTGACGGCGGCGATAGAAGAATATAGCTGCAGCAATGAGAAGAATAAGAAGAATGACCCCGACGATGATATAAGTCTGGCGCATTTCCGCATCCTTGACCTTCTGCTCCTCAGCTGCCTTCCGCTCTGCCACTTCATTGCTGAAGGGTACGGGCTCTACGGAAATGGTATCGCCCCGGCGGGGGTCAATACCGGCAGCACTGGCTACGGAGCGTCTGATACTCTCCTGCTGGGCTGCGGTAAGCTCGTCATTGACGAGAACACCGACATTCAGATGACGAATGGAGCCGGGAGAAGCAACAATTTTTGACTTCTCCTCGTTGATTTCGTAGTTCTTGGTAGTTTCCTTTTTCTCGTAGTCCGCCCGGGCGTTGCCCTGAGTTGCAACATAGCCGGGGATGTTGGACTGGGTGCCGGCCGGACCGCCGGGCACCTGAGAATTACCGGTATAGGTCTCGCTGATATCCTGCTGACTGCGGATGATACCTGCGTCATCGACTACCGGCGTATAGATGGCCTTATCGGTAAGACGCTGGTCAAAATCCAGCTCGACACTTACGCGGACAAAGGCCCTGCCTTCGCCCAATGCCTGATCAAGGAGCGACTGGAGATTTACCTGTATGCGCTCCTCTACCTTCCTGGTCATCTCCAGCTGGTCGAGAGTCTTCTTGCTTTCATCCTTGGCCTCATCCTGATCTTCCTCAGGGTCATTCAGGATTTTGCCCCGGTCGTTGACGATGGTGATATTCTCCGGCAGCAGGCCCTGAATTGAATGGGCAACAAGATTTGTAATGCCTCTGATTTCCTTCCTGGAAAGGGTCTTCTCGGGATAGAGGCGGAGCATGATCGAGGCCGTGGCCGGCTTTTCGTTCTTCTTGTAAAGGCTGTCCTCCGGAAGAACGATGTGGACACGGGCCTTCTCGATTACTTCAATCTGCTCGATGGTACGGGTCAGCTCGCCCTGTAGTGCCTGCAGATAGTTGACTTTGTTCTGGAACTCCGTCACACCCAGCTTGGAATCATCGAAGAGCTCAAAACCCTTGTGACCTCTGGGCAATCCCTGAGTAGCCAGATCCAGTCGGGCATCGTGAACCCTCTGCTTCGGCACCAGTATGGTTGCTCCTTCCTTGCCTTCCTGTACTTCATAGGGAACGCCGGCTTCCTTCAGCTTGGCGGTGACATCACCGGCATCCTTTGTCTCAAGTCCGGTATAGAGCGGTACCAGCTCCGGCCTGTTGCCGTACCAGTAGCTCCAACCGAATATCGCGGCAAAAACCAGCACAGCGGCTCCGATTATCATCTGCCGCTGCCGCATTGTCGTTTTATTCCACAGCTCAATGTACTGAGCCTTCCAGTCAGCCATTTCATCCATCCCTTCACGGAATTTTCATGCAGAATTTTAACTATTGGTCACACCTGCATCCGCATGAGTTCCTGATAGGCGTCTATTGCTTTATTGCGAATCTGCACAGTGAGGTTCAGCGCAATCTGAGCCTTCTGGCCGGCTATTACTACCTCTGCCACATCGTTTACCTTACCGGCGGCAAGAAGAGCCTTCATTCGCGCGGATTCCTTCTGGAGACGGTTTGTATCCTCCAGGGAATCAGCCAAGAATTCACCAAAGGTCTTTACCGGTGTCTGTTCCGACTCCTCTGCCGCATCAGGAATCTGATTTGCGGTTGGCTGTACCGGCATCATTGCCAGCTTTTCAATCATAATCTACACCTCTGCCCGTATTAGCAAGTTTTTATCAAAAGGTGCGGGATATATGCTGAGACATATATTCCCCTGTCATCGCCTCAATCAGCCCTTACCGATATCCAGAGCGCTCTGGGCCATGGTCTTTGCCGCATTGATAACGGTGACATTTGCTTCATAGCCGCGGGAGGCGGTAATCATGTCCACCATTTCCGCTACGATATTGATGTTTGGCTTCTCTACATAGCCGTCGCGGTTTGCATCCGGATGGCCCGGGTCGTAGACCATCGTTCCCGGAGTATCATCGGTCCCGATGCAGGTCGCTCTGACTCCCTTGCCCACCAAATCTCTCGGGGGCAGGATTTCTCCGGCAAGAATCCGGGCAAAATTCGGCTCGGATTCCACCCTCGGCTCAAAAACTACATATTTTCGTTTAAAGGCACCGCCTTCTGCCGTTCTGGTTGTGTTGGCATTGGCGATATTGTTGGAGATTACATCCATCCGCAGGCGTTCAGCGGTAAGGCCGCTGGCTGCTGCGTCAATTCCTCCGAACAGGCTCATTATTATCACCTCTAAAAATTATCAGCCGTTGCCGGTAATTACGGATTTCACATCGGAAATATAGCCGCCGAGAGACCTGGCCATCGCCTGATAGTAAAGCTGATTCTCAGACAGGCGAGCCATTTCCTCATCAATGTCCACATTATTTCCATCTGTACGCATGGTCGTTTCAGTATGGAGCTTAACCGTGGGGACGGCCTTGACCGGTCTTTCCTCCCTGGGGCCGAGATGCTTCTCGTTGGTTCGTACCAGCTTCAGCTTCCCCTCCTTGTCCTTGCGGGGGCCCATAAGCTCCTGAGCAAGCATATCCTCAAAGAGAACCTCGCTCTTCTTAAATTCAGGAGTGTTTACATTGGCTATATTGTTTGCAATGACACTCTGCCTGAGAGATGCAGCCTCAAGCCCGCGGCCGAGGTAATGCATGGATGGTGAATTAAATATTTGTTCCAGCATCTTTTTCTCTCCCGTAAAAAATTATTTCTAATTGCCTATTTCAAAAAAGGGTATTGCTATCCACACTTTTACATTCTGCCTAATAATACCATAAATTTAACAAGATGAAAAGTGTTTTTGTCATGTAGTTCCCTTTGAACCTGGGGGACAATAGTCTATTTTTGCACAAAAAAATCGCAACGATTGTCCTATTGGGCAAAATGTACGATACCATGAATAAAATTCCAAGCAAAAAGGGAGCTGTGAACAAAAGTTCACAGCTCCCTCTATTACATCGCAAATACCTTTACAGGATAAACCGGCTCAGGTCGGAATCAACCGTAATATCCTTCAGCTTGGATTCTACATATCCGGCATTTATCACTATGTTCTTGTCTGCCAGATCCGGCGCATCGAAGGACAGCTCCTCCAGCAGCTTTTCCAGCAGGGTATGCAGTCTTCGGGCACCAATGTTCTCCGTGTGAGTATTCACATCCTCGGCCATCCGGGCAAGCCGCTCGACAGCATCATCGGTAAACTCCACCGTAACACCCTCAGTGGCCAGAAGCGCAACATACTGCTTGATAAGAGCATTTCTCGGCTCCGTAAGAATACGAATGAAATCGTCCTTCTTCAGAGAATCCAGCTCAACCCGAATGGGGAAACGCCCCTGCAACTCAGGGATAAGGTCGCTGGGCTTCGACACATGGAAGGCTCCTGCCGCAATAAAGAGAACATGGTCGGTCTTCACCGGACCATACTTCGTAGCAACGGTGCTGCCCTCGACAATAGGCAGAATATCACGCTGAACGCCTTCACGGCTCACATCTGCCCCGCCGGTGCCGCTCTTGGCCGCTACCTTGTCAATTTCGTCGATGAAGACAATGCCGCTCTGCTCAGCCTGCTTAATGGCCACCTCGATAACATTGTCCATGTCGATGAGTTTATTGGCTTCCTCCTGCCGGAAGATCTTCCGGGCCTGTGCCACCGTGACCTTCTTGTTTTTCTTTTTCTTCGGAACAAGCTTGCCGAGCATATCCTGCAGATCCTCGCCCATGCCGTCGAGATTCGGCCCGGCGAACATTCCCATCATCTGGGGCATTTCCTGCTTCTCCAGCTTCACCTCGATAAGCTCGTCCTCAAGCTCACCCTTTTCCAGCCGTTTCTTCACAAAGGCCCGGCCGGCGCTGAGCTTTCGCTCCGGCTCCTGTTTCGGTTCTTCATCATTGTCAACCCCGCCGGCAAAAGCATCCATCATCTTTGCAAAGGGATTGGCTGCCGTGTCGTCAGCCTTTGACTCCGGCACAAGAGCGTCAATAATTCGTTCCTCTGCCAGCTCCTTAGCCTTTTCCTCCACTTCCTCAAGGCGGCGCTTGCGGACATTGCGGACAGCCTCATGGGCAAGGTCACGGACAATGCTGTCCACATCCCGTCCCACATAGCCGACCTCGGTAAACTTGGTAGCTTCCACCTTTACAAAGGGAGCATCTACCAGCTTCGCCAGACGGCGGGCAATTTCGGTCTTGCCTACACCGGTACTGCCAATCATGAGGATGTTCTTGGGGATGATGTCCTCCTTCATGGACTCCTCCAGATGAGCAGCCCGCCAGCGGTTGCGGAGGGCTATAGCCACAGACTTTTTCGCCTCTGCCTGCCCTACGATATATTTGTCCAGCTCGGCAACAATCTGCCGGGGAGTAAGCTCTGTCATGTTTATTCTCCTAAAGCTTCGACTTTGATATTGTGGTTTGTAAAGACGCAGATATCTGCTGCTATTTCCAATGATTCCCGAGCAATTTCCGTCGGCGTCATTTCCGTATGGGCGGTAAGAGCTCTGGCCGCAGCCAGCGCATAGAAGCCGCCGGAGCCAATGGCTGCAACGCCGCCGTCCGGCTCGATGACTTCTCCATTGCCGGAAATCATCAGGATTGTATTTTCATCAGCTACAAGAAGCAGTGCCTCAAGGCGGCGAAGGATTCTGTCGGTACGCCATTCCTTCGCCAGCTCTACCGCTGCCCGCTGAAGGCTGCCGTTGTTGGTCTCCAGCTTGCCCTCAAACTTTTCAAAAAGTGTAAAGGCATCGGCAACAGAGCCGGCAAAACCAGCCAGTATCTTGCCGTGATAAAGACGGCGTACTTTTGTAGCATGAGCCTTCATAATGGTGGCCTGGCCAAAGGTCACCTGACCATCACCGGCGATGGCGGTTTTTCCGTTTTTTGTCACGGCACAGATTGTCGTGGCATGGAATTGAATTGTATTTTCGTTCAGCATAGCAGCATCCTCTAATCAATATATTGACCTTCTCCTCTGGAAAAGGCGACAGCCGAAGGCTGACGTATGGATGAGGTTATTATTTTATCCTACTCTCGATGAAGCTCTGCATAGACTCCACGGCCTGCTGTCCCTGCAGCTCCTTCTTGTCTGCCTTCTTCAGCTTCCGACGGCATGAGCCGATAGCCGCCAGATGCTCCGCTGTCCGCTCCGGAGAGGGAGGAGGCATAATACCGAAGGTCACATTCATCGGCTGGAAGTTCTCCGGGTCAGCTGTGGTTATGTAATGAGCCAGAGCTCCGTGCGCGGTGTCCTCCGGGAACACCAGCAGTTCTTCGTCTCTGGCCAGTCTGCCGGCGTTCAGTCCGGCAACCAGTCCGGCCGAGGCCGACTCCAGATAGCCCTCTACTCCTGTCATCTGTCCGGCGAGGAACACATTCTGATGATTTTTCAGCTGATAGGTCGGCAGCATGTGAATGGGGGAATTAACAAAGGTGTTCCTGTGCATTACCCCGAATCGGACGAATTCCGCATTTTTCAACGCCGGTATCAGGCCGAATACCCGCCGCTGCTCAGGCCATTTCAGATTGGTCTGAAAGCCCACCATGTTGTAGAGAGTACCGGCAGCATCGTCATGGCGAAGCTGGATAACGGCATACGGCCGCTCTCCGGTTTCCGGATTCTCCAGTCCTACCGGCTTCAGCGGTCCGAACAGGAGCGTATCCTTTCCCCGGGCAGCGATTGCCTCTACCGGCATACATCCCTCGAAGTGGATTTCCTTTTCAAAGCGGTGCAGCTCTGCCCGCTCTGCATTGATAAGCTCCTGATAGAAAACCTCGTACTCCTCCTGCGTCAGAGGGCAGTTGATGTAGTCATACCTGTCACCTTTGCCGTAGCGGGAAGCGAAGTATGCCGAGGTCATATCTATGGAGTCATAGGTGACAATAGGAGCCGCCGCATCATAGAAGTAGCAGGATTTCTCGTCAGTCAGACGGGTAACCTCTTCCGCCATTGCGCCGTCGGTGAGGGGACCGGTGGCAACAATCACGATGGTATCCTCGTCTCCGTCCGGAATTTTCGTTACTTCCTCCCGGCAAACGGTAATGAGGGGATTGTTCTCCAGCTCCTCGGTCACCCGCCGGCTGAAGCTTACCCGATCCACAGCCAGTGCACCGCCGGCCGGCACCCGCACCTCATCGGCAATCCGGATAATGAGACCGCCCAACGCTCTCATCTCGTGCTTCAGGACCCCGATGGCATTCATCAGGCCGTCGGCTCGAAAGGAATTTGAGCAGACAAGCTCCGCAAGGTCCTCGCTGTGGTGAGCCGGACTCCTGCGAGATGGCTTCATTTCATACAGCGTGACCGGTACGCCCTGACGGGCGGCCTGCCAGGCTGCCTCGCAGCCGGCCAGGCCGGCGCCGATTACTATAACCTTCTTCATTGGTTTACTTTGTCGTTTTCCTTTTGGTTGTTTTCCTGGCCGGCTCCTTGGCTGTTTCGCCGGCTGCCAGCTTCTTCATCCGCTGTGCTACCCGGTCAAGCTCCTTGTTGATGGGATTGTCCTTACGGGTCTCACATTCTGCATTGTAGCAGTAGGTCACCGGACGGCCGTTCTTGTATCGGTACTGGAGCTGCAAGCCGCCGCACTTGGGACATGGCTCTGTCAGAGGCTTATCCCAGGTAGTAAAATCACATTCCGGATATTTGCTGCAGCCGTAAAACAGCTTGCCTCGGCGGGATTTCTTCTCCAGCACATCGCCGCCGCACTTGGGGCACTTGCAGCCGGTGGATACGATGAGCGGCTTTGCATTACGGCACTCAGGGAATCCCGGGCAGGCAAGGAATTTACCGTAGCGGCCCTGACGGATAACCATATTGCGGCCGCAGAGCTCACAGAGAATATCGGTCTTTTCCGGCTCGATATTCACATGTCCGATAGCCTCGTCCGCCTTTTCAATAGTCGCATGGAACGGGCCGTAGAATTCCCGCAGCAGGTCATTCCGATGGAGCTTGCCTTCGGCAATTCCATCCAGCTTTGCCTCCATGTCGGCGGTAAACTTCACATCCACGATATCCCGGAAGTTTTCCTCCAGCATATCTACTACCAGTATGCCAAGCTCGGTGGGCCGGAAATGCTTCTCCGCTCTTACCACATAGCCGCGGGCGATGATAGTCTCGATAGTCGGCGCATAGGTACTGGGGCGGCCGATGCCCAGCTTCTCCAGCAGATGGACGAGAGATGCCTCGTTGTAGCGGGGAGGCGGCTCGGTGAAGTGCTGCTCCGGCTTTACCTCGTGAAGGGTAAGCTTGTCCCCTTCCTTCAGCTCCGGAAGCTTCACATCCTTTTCCTTTTTGTCCTCCACCCCGGCATAGACTACCGTGAAGCCGGGGAAGGTCTGGATAGAGCCGACTGCCCGACAGAGATATTTCTTGCCAGCAGAAATGGTTACGGTCAGTCTGTCATAGACAGCCGGAGTCATCTGACAGGCTACAAACCGCTGCCAGATAAGCCGGTACAGCTTGAACTGGTCGGCGGACAGGTATTTCTCTATAGCCTCCGGAGTATTGTTCACATCCGTAGGACGGATAGCCTCATGGGCATCCTGTGCATTCTTATTGGTGCTGTAGAAATTCGGCTTTGCCGGTACGAAATCGTCCCCGTATTTCCCGCCGATGAAATCCCGGACTGCATTGAGCGCTACCCCGGAAAGACGGGTGGAATCGGTACGCATATAGGTGATAAGACCGACCGGGCCGGAGCCGATGCGAATACCTTCATAAAGCTGCTGGGCAATCATCATGGTCTTGCGGGAGGTGAAGCCCAGCTTGCGGGCGGCATCCTGCTGCAGACTGCTGGTATTGAAGGGAGGAGCCGCCTTGCGAAGGGCAGTACTCTTCTTGATTTCATCCACCAGAAGCTTGTCCGCGTTCTTCTCCAGCTCCGCCTTTATCTTCATAGCGGTCTTTTCGTCGGGGATGACCGGAGTCCAGTCTTCGTCATGCTTTTCATCCAGACGCTTGCCGTCTACAGAGTAGAGCGCCGCAGTAAAAAGCGGTGATTTCTCCCGACGGAGACGTAGATCGAAGGACCAGTACTCCTTGGAAACAAAGGTCTCGATTTCCTTTTCCCGATCAGCGATCAGTTTCACGGTGACAGACTGAACACGACCGGCGGAGAGACCCTTGCGGACCTTTCGCCAAAGCAGCGGAGACAGCTGATAGCCTACAATACGGTCAAGAAGACGGCGGGCCTGCTGAGCGTCAACCCTTTCCATCTCGATGGGGTGCGGGGTCTTTACTGCCGCCTGAATAGCCGGCTTCGTTATTTCGTTAAAAACAATCCGGCAGTCGTCTTCAGGATTTATATCAAGAATATGGGCCAAGTGCCAGGCGATCGCTTCTCCTTCGCGGTCCGGGTCGCTTGCCAGATATACTTTGTCAGCATTCTCGGCTGCCTTCTTCAAATCCTTGATAATATCGCCCTTGCCGCGGATATTGATATATTTCGGCTCGAAGTCATTGTCTACATCTATGCCGAACTGACTCCTGGGCAGGTCACGGAGATGACCCATAGAGGCTTTGACCGTATATTTTGTTCCAAGGTATTTTTCAATGGTCTTGGCCTTGGTCGGAGACTCTACCACTACCAGAGCTTTCCCGGCAGCAGCCCTTGTGCTTTTGGCTGCACCGGTGGCCTTCTTAGCAGTAGTCTTAGAGGTCGTTTTCTTCTTTGTTGTCTTAGTTGCGGATGCTGCAGGCACTGCAGTCCCTCCTTATTTTAATATCTTTTACCCCCAGTCGCCTTCGGCGCCAGCTCCCCTATAGCGAAGCCTATGCAGGGTTGTAGGGTTGTCGCTAATATTACACTTAAAGTCTCCCCTACAGGGGAGATGACCGGAGACAACAGGTCGCAGGCCGAAGGGGTAATATTAGATTACATTCTTCGTGTAGCCATGGTTGGCGTCGGTCTCAATAAAACCCTTCATCTCCAGCTGCAGGAGTACGAAGGCAACATTCGAGGCATCGCCCTGTCCGTGAAGACGGAAGATAATATCATCTACCGTCAAAGGCGTGTCCGGTAGCAGTAAATCATATACCTGCTGTTCCTCCGGACTGAGCTGCAGCCCTGCCGCTGTTGTTCCTTTGTCTGCGGCAGACTTCTGATTATCAGGCTGCAGCCATGGGTACTCGGCAATAACATCAGCGGCGGAGCGTACGAGCTTCGCTCCATGCAAAATGAGGCGATTTGTTCCTTCCGAGGTCACTGAAAATATGCTTCCCGGCACAGCGAAAACATCACGACCCTCACTGAGGGCAAACTCTGCCGTTATCAAGGAGCCGCTTCTCTCAGCCGCCTCTATAACAACAGTCCCATGACTCATACCGGCGATTATTCTGTTCCGCATGGGGAAGAAGCCTGCCTGCGGCTTCGTCCCCGGAGGATATTCACTTATCACGGCTCCCCGCTCAGCGATTTCCTCCAGCAGCTTAGTGTGCGCCCGGGGATAGGCTACATCCACACCGCAGCCAAGGACAGCTATCGTCCTGCCGCCGTTGGTCTTCAAGGCCCCGGCGTGAGAGGCTCCGTCTATACCATAGGCTGCACCGCTCACAACGGCAGCTCCGGCATTTGCCAGTCCGTTGGCGATGAGCTCCGCTGCCTTCTTACCGTATGGGGTCATTCGGCGGCTGCCCACCATCGCCAGGCATTTATCCTCAGGAATCAGCTTGCCCCGGCAGTACAGCACTACCGGCGGAGCGTATATCTCCCTCAGAAGCCGTGGGTATAAATCCTCATCTATGCCGATGAGAGTTATGCCCTTTTTATCGCATAGCTCCATCAGCTGCTGCGGCAAATCACACCGGGCAGCAGCATGAGCAGTCACACTTTTTGCCTGCGGCATGGTGAGTCCTGCCGCCAGATAGTCATTGACCGTACCATTCTGCCATGCTTCTGCTGCCGAGTCAAAGAATCTCATGACCCGGGCAAGGGAAACGCCGCCGAGACCATCGGCCAGCGCTAACGCAGCCAGATATGCTTTTTCCGGTAAAGAATTGTCCATAAGTACCTCTTTCGGCAGAGTATGATTTCCTCTCATAAACAATTAAAACATAATATACATAATGACGGATAAATTTGCAATAAAAATTTCCATATAATGTAGGAAAGTGTTGTGAATCTGTTCCCTTGTGCCGTATATAACACCGGCATAGCTGTCTGACAGAAACTCGCTTTCGCTTATTTATTCACGCAGCGGTGCTAAGCTCCTGCTTCATATGCGTATTCGCAGGTCGCTAAGCACCGGCGTTCATAACAGTTTCTTTACAGACAGCTATACCTCGGTTCTTTTTAACGGAACATAGACGGCAAAGCCGTCTATACCTTAATGTAAAGCCTCGTGCATATTGTCTGTAAGAAAACCGTTTATCTACGCCGGTACTTGGCAATCTGCAAGCAAGCCTGCGCAGCAGGAGCCTAATACCGATGCGTAGATAACCGAGCGCAAGCGTGTTTTCGGCAGACTATATTCACGAGGTCAGCCAATCGAATCAACAAAAGAAGGCACAAAAAAACCGCCCGGAAATCCGGGCGGATATTTTCTGGTGACGCGTACGGGATTCGAACCCATGAACCCGCCGTGAAAGGGCGGTGTCTTAACCACTTGACGAACGCGCCATTGGCTCCTTGAGTAGGACTCGAACCTACGACCGATCGGTTAACAGCCGATTGCTCTACCAACTGAGCTATCAAGGAATAGCATTTGCAGACAAAATGACTGCGAGAAGAATTATATTACAACTGCTGAAAAATTGCAAGAGAAAATTTTACTTTCTCATGCAGCAGTTTTTATACTTCTTGCCGCTGCCACAGGGACAGGGAGCATTGCGGCCGACTTTATTCTTGTTCTTGCGATGGGCAGCCAGGCTTACTACATTGTCCTCCTCCGGATCCAGCTTGCCGCTGATAAGCTCGCCGGTGGTATGACCCTTGAAAATCCAGAAGCGGATGGAGTGATGATAGCCCATGACCAGAGCTTCCAGCTCCGCGTTCTTCTCATTGGGAAGCTGACCGAGGGAAGCGAGATAGTCGAGACCGGCCTTCACCGTCTCGGCATTCTGCCAGAGGACAGCCAGCTGACCGACGACACCGGCAGCATTCATTACATCCAGCTTGTATTCCTGCATAAGGAACTGAGCCAGAGCCTTGTATGCCTCGGTGGCCTCGATGTAATTCTCATCACCGGCATCATAGACCTGACCGTAGGAAAGCTTAGCATAAGTAAGCTCACGGCTGTGGGCAATGTCGTGAATCTGCTTCGGGTCTACTACAGTGTAGTAGGCAGCGTAGTGCTGATCCATCTTGATGTGGTACTGCCAGCAGCAGCCGGTAAACATAATGCCCATGAAGCCGGAGAATTCGAAGCCAGCCTCGTTCTCGATCTCTGCAGCCAGATACTTCTTGACTGCAGCAAACAGCTCATCATGGTCAAGAACGCCGTAGTAAAAGAGAATACCGGTAGCAATACGGAGTACATCGGTATTGAACTCAATGGCCTTCTTGAAGGATTCGCTGTCCAGCTTGTTGAATTCCTCGATGATTTCCTCCGGCATGTACCAGGCTACCTTGCCGTCAACGCTACCGCCAAAGACAACGCCGATACCCTGGAAATAGTCAAGGCGCATTTCGTCCTCACGGAACTCGGTAGTGATGCCGCCCTTCTCTACGATATGCTTGAAGGCACTGTACTGCTCGTCGACAATAGTGACCAGCCAACGGCCTGCGAAGCTCTGAACAGCCGGAGCAATGGCAGCAATAAGGTCAGCCTTCTTCCAGCTGCTCTTTACATTGACACCAACATTGAAAGCAACATCTTCCAAATCAGACTTAGTAAGGGTATTGAGCGCGTTGGCAAGACTGCGTTCCTCCGGAACAGCTCTCTTGAGCAGCTTTGCTTTGCGGGCAGCCGCTGCTTCCTGAAGCTCACGGCTCATTTCAGCCAAAACATCGTTGTTCTCAACAGTTTCTGCCGGCTGGTTTTTCTTTTCTTTTGACAATCCGGTTCACCACTTTCTTGTACGGATAATCCGTGGGGAAATTTTAATCAAACGGGGTTATTATATCACTTTTTGAAAAATTCCGCTATACCGTCAGCTACACCCTGCGCCGCCTTCTGAACACCGGCAGCGGAGGTGAGAAGCTTCTCCTCACTGGCATTGGAGAGGAACGCAATCTCCACCAAAGTAGCGGGCATACGGGTTTTTCTTACCACATAGAAGTTACAGCTCTTGGCACCGCGGCTCTGAGTATTCAGCTGTCGGACTACCGACGCCTGAACAAGACTTGCCAGTCTGCGGCTGCTGGCCGTTCCCTTGCTGTAATAGTAGCCGGTCGCCCCTCGGGCCTCCCGGCTGCTGAAGGAATCCATGTGGATGCAGACGAAAACATCAGCCTTCGCCTTGTTGGCAATATCGCAGCGAGCCTGAAGCTCTTCAATGTCGGAAGCCTTTTCCTTCTTGGGAGACACCTCCACATCGGAGGTACGGGTCATAATGACCTTCGCCCCTGCCGCCTCAAGTATCTTCTTTACTTCCATGGAAATGCGGAGAGTTACGCTCTTCTCTGTGACACCGGTAGGTCCGATGGCACCAGGGTCACAGCCGCCGTGTCCCGGGTCAATGGCAATTATCTTCCCCTTAAGGCCGGGGAGCTTTTTCTTCTGGGTGGAGGGACTCTCATCCTTCTTTCCTTCGTCGTCTTTATTATCATCGTCAGACTTCGGCTCAGGCTCAGGCTTGGCCGGTGACCCCTTCTCAGTCTCATCGTCCCCGTCTTTTTCCTCGGGACGATTGGGATCCGCCTGCGAGATTTCGTCGCCGGAGCCGTACTCATCGTTACCACCCAGCTTGCCGAAATCCATGACAACCCTGTAGGGTATTTCCTCGCCTGCGAAGCCGAACACCGCAAAATTTTCCTTCTTCACCTCAGAATGCACGACCACTCTGACGGTTTCCGGATCATACTGTCCCACGCGAACCTTGCTGGCAAAACGACTGCCGATATCTGTCTCTCTGGCTATACCCGGATCAAGCCACGCACCTTTTATGTCAATGATGATGCGTCCCGGCTCCTTCAGTACCATCGTCTTGTACTCTACCGGCTTCGTGGCATCGACGACCACCCGGACACGATTGCCGGTAGCTCCCACACGGACACCGGCTATTTTCGCCATCGACCCTACCCGCTCACTGAAATCAGCTGCAGAAACGGGCATAGCAGTACCGAGAACAAACGTCAGCAGCAGAAGCAGGCTGAACAAATAACGGAACCGTCCATTGCTCATAGGTATCACCCGTTTAACCATTATGCACTCAGAGTACCCTCACCATTGCGATTTCATCGCAGTTCGGGAACTTGGGGCAATCGATACAATCCTTCCACACCTTGTGGGGAAGCTCATCCTTCGTCACCCGCACGAAACCGAGAGTTCCAAAAAACTCCGGCTTGTAGGTAAGCGTAAAAATCTTCTCTACGCCAAATTTTTCGCCGTCCTCAATAAGGCGGCGGACAATCTCTGCGCCGATACCATGCCGGGCAAAATCCGGCCTTATCGCCATGGAGCGGACCTCTGCCAATCTGTCCCAAATAAAGTGAAGACAGCCGACACCTACGACGACTCCATCCTCCTCAGCGACAATCATATCTCTTATCGCCTCATAAAGAGCGTTGCGGGAACGCGCCAGCATAACGCCGGTAGCCGCATAGTCATTTATTATATTGTACACGGCCTCAATATCGTCAAAGGTTGCACGACGATAATTCATTGGACACACCTCGAAACTCACTTTGCCCCATCACAGCCCTTGGATGGGCAGATTTCACTCAGTGGACATTTGCTGCAGAGCGGACCTCTCGCCCTGCACAGCTGGCGTCCATGGTAGATAAGCCAATGGTGCGCCCGTGACCAGTTTTCCCTGGGAATAGATTTCATCAGACCCTCTTCGACCTGAAGAGGAGTATCCCCTGCTGCCAGCTTCAGCCGGTTTGCCACCCGGAACACATGGGTATCCACCGCAATAGCCGGTCGATTAAAGGCAATGCTGGTGACGACATTCGCCGTCTTCCTCCCGACACCGGGAAGCTTCACCAGTACATCATAATCCTCGGGGACTTCTCCGCCATACTCATCTGCGATAATCCGGCAGGTGGCCAGAATATTCTTCGCCTTGGCCCGGAAAAGACCGCAGTCGTGAATTTCTCCCTCCAGCTCCGGCTGAGACATAGCAGCGATTTCGGCTGCGGTGGCGGCCTTCTTAAAAAGCCGTTCCGTGACTACATTTACTCGCTTGTCTGTACATTGAGCAGAGAGAATGACGGCAATCAGAAGCTCAAACGGATTTCTGAAAACGAGAGCCGGCTTGGCATCCTTGTAGATCTCCCCAAGGATGCTAAGCTGCTCCGCTTTTATTTTCTTTGTAATACGCATAGCGGCAACCTCAAAATTGCCTTGCTTCAAATCAGTTAGTCAGGCTGCGGACAGGAGCCGGGATACGGCCTCCGCGGGCAACGAATGCTTCACTGCTCCACTGGTTGCGGACCGGCATAACAGGGCAATAGCCCAGCAGACCGCCAAACTCGACCGTATCGCCCGGTTTCTTGCCCGGTACGGGAATAAGGCGTACAGCAGTGGTCTTGTTGTTGATCATACCGATGGCTGCTTCGTCGGCAATAATACCGGAGAGAGTAGCAGCGGAAACATCACCGGCTACGGCAATCATATCGAGACCGACGGAGCATACGCAGGTCATAGCCTCCAGCTTCTCCAGAGAGAGGCTGCCGCGGGCTGCTGCGTCAATCATGCCCTTGTCCTCGCTGACGGGAATGAAAGCACCGGAGAGACCGCCAACATGAGAGGACGCCATGAGGCCGCCCTTCTTTACGGCGTCATTCAGGAGAGCCAGTGCAGCAGTAGTACCCGGAGCACCGCAGCTCTCAATACCCATTTCCTCCAGAATGTGGGCAACAGAGTCGCCGACAGCCGGAGTCGGAGCCAGAGACAAATCAATGATACCGAAGGGAACGCCGAGTCGTCGGGAAGCTTCACAGGCAACCAGCTGACCTACCCGGGTAATCTTGAAGGCAGTGCGCTTGATGCGCTCGGCAACAGCGGTGAAGTCAGCGCCCTTCAAATCCTCAAGAGCGTGCTTTACAACACCGGGACCGCTGACGCCGACAGAAACTACCTTGTCAGCCTCGCTTACGCCGTGGAAAGCACCGGCCATGAAAGGATTATCTCCCGGAGCATTGGCAAACACTACCAGCTTGGCACAGGCAATGGCATCACGGTCACGGGTCAGCTCGGCTGCCCGCTTGATTACCTCGCCCATTTCCCGGACAGCATCCATATTGATGCCGGCCTTGGTAGAGCCTACATTTACAGAAGAGCATACGAAATCGGTAGTAGCGAGAGCCTCAGGAATGGACTTGATGAGGGTACGGTCGCCGGGAGTGAAGCCCTTCTCTACCAGAGCAGAGAAACCGCCGATGAAGTTGATGCCGATTTCCTTTGCTGCACGGTCCATCGCCTCAGCGACCGGCACGAAGCTGTCAGTCTTGCAGGCCTCGGCAGCAATAGCAATGGGGGTAACGGACACGCGCTTGTTGATGATAGGAATACCGTATTCTGCCTCAATATCCTCGCCGGTCTTCACCAGGAATTCGGCGGAGGTTGTAATCTTGTCATAGACATTCTGACAGAACTGGGTAATATTGGGATGTGCGCAGTCACGGAGAGAGATACCCATAGTAATAGTACGGACATCAAGCTTGTTCTCCGTAATCATGCGGTTTGTTTCAAGAATATTATCGATTGTCAGCATTCTTTACCACCTCAAATTCTGTGCATGGCGGTGAAGATGTCTGCGTGCTGAACCTTTACTTCCAGACTCATTTCTTCGCCCTTTTCCTTCATAATCTTCTGAAGCCCAGCCAGCTTAATCTTGTCATCGGAAGCCTCGGCCAACATGACCATGTTGAAGAAGCCGTCCATAATATTCTGATTGATGCTTACGATATTGACGTTGTTTTCTGCAAGGATTGCACTGAAGGTTGCAATAATGCCTACCCGGTCTTTGCCGATAATGGTGATGACGATTTTCATTTCATTACTCCATTCTTTATACTGCCGCTGTTGCGGCCTTCTGCCCGCCAAACCCACGGGAACACAATACCAATTTAGCATTATAGCAATTTATGTAAAAAAAAGCAAACGGCTCTGTATTTTTATTTACGGGCTGCCTTTCTGCCTATGAAAATCCCAACAAAAGGACTATGAAACATCAATTAAATTTTCTTGATTACGGTTTAAATATGGGATAAAATAATATTATAGGAGTTAACTATTCAAAAATGAGGTGTACTAAGATGAAGCTTTCGTCAATCAAGGCCCGGGTTTCAGCCATCATCCTGCTGTGTACTTTTACATCTGTGCTGATAGTCGGCGTACTGTCCATCGTCAATTCCCTGTCCGTCACCGAGGAAAGTGCTGCCCATGAGATAATCTCCACCGCAGACAGCCGGGCCAAGGAGCTGGAAAAAACCTTCGCCTGCATCGAAACCGGTGTCAACACGATCGCCAGCGCCTTCAAAAGCGAGCTTCAGGATACCAGCCGCTACCGCACTGACCCCGGCTATCTGAAGACAGCCAATGAAAATCTTCGCAGTCTGGCCCTGAACTGTGCAAACAATGTAAACGGCTCCATGTCCTACTACATCCGCTTCAATCCCGACTACTGCGATACCGCCGCCGGCCTGTTCGGCACAAAGTCTGACCAGACCGCCCCCTTCAAGGATACTCCCCTCACGGAAATCAGCATATACAAAAAGGACGACCTGGCTCATGTAGGCTGGTACTACATACCGGTAAACAATGGCAAGGCTACCTGGCTGAATCCTTACTTCAACGCCAACATCAACATCATGATGATTTCCTATGTATACCCCATATTCTCAGCCGATGGTCTGAACCTTGGCATCGCCGGCATGGATGTCAATTTCGCCGATATCAGCAAGCAGATTCTGGATACCAGGCTTTTTGAAACCGGTCACGCTATACTCACCGACACCGCCAATAATATAATCTCCATGCCGGGGGAAAAATTTCCGCCCAATCTTGAAGCAATCTCTCCCGACCTGAACAAGGCTGCCGGTACTGTCGCCGCCAACAAAACCTTTGAATACGAAAGCGGCGGCGTGAGCTATACTGCCGGCTGCCGGATACTCTCCAACGGCATGAAGCTCATCGTAACTGTGCCGAACTCCGAAGTCAACGCCTCTTCCCGCCGCCTCATCCTCCTCATCGGCCTCGCCATGCTGCTGACCATGGCTGCCGGTGCCGGCTGCGGACTCTGGTTCAGCCATCGGCTTGCCGCTCCGTTAAAGGAGCTTGAGCAAAACACCCACCGGCTGGCAAACGGTGACCTCACCATTGCCATGACCAGCATCTCAGACGATGAAATCGGCAATGTCTCCCGCTCCTTCAATCAGATGTCCCAAAATCTCAACCACACTATGAGCCGAATTTCCGAGGTAGCCAGACAGGTTGCCACCGGCTCAAGAAACATATCTGCTTCCGGTAATCTGCTGGCCGAAGGAGCAACGGAGCAGGCCGCTACTGTCGAAGAGCTGTCTACCTCCATCTCCGAGCTGAATACCGGTATCGCCCGTACCGCATCCAACGCCGCCGCCGCCAACCGTCTGACTGATGACACCACAAAAATGGCTGACATCGGCAACCGTAAGATGGGCGAAATGCTGGCTGCTATGGAAGACATCAGCGTTTCCTCTCAAAATATCTCGAAGATAATCAAGGTCATCGATGACATTGCCTTCCAGACGAACATCCTTGCTCTGAATGCAGCGGTTGAAGCCGCCCGGGCCGGACAGCACGGCAAAGGCTTCGCCGTAGTTGCCGAGGAGGTACGAAATCTGGCCGGCCGCTCTGCCAAGGCCGCTCAGGAGACAACCGATATAATCGGCGGTTCTCTTGAAAAAATAAAAATTGGCCGTACGCTGGCCAATGATACGGCTGCCGCCCTCCGGGAAATCAAGGACGGTATCGACAAGGTTTCCTCCATCGTGGTGGACATCGCTTCAGACTCAAATGAGCAGAGTCTTTCTCTCGGAATGCTCAACGAAGGAGTTCAGCAGGTGGCAAATGTGGTTCAGACCAACTCCGCTACCGCCGAAGAGAGTGCCGCTGCCAGCCAGGAGCTGAATGCTCAGGCAGAGATACTCAAGAACGCAGTGGAGAAGTTTAAAACCGAATAACGCCCATTAAAAAGGGACTATGAAGAAATGATCACTCGTTTTCTCATAGTCCCTTTTTTATACGCTGTGAAAATGTTTTCGTCATTTTTTCACAGCCTCTTTTACTTTTCAAGCATCAGCCGTGCCTCCGGCAGACAGCCGATGATATCCGATGCAATCATTCCGTTTCCATATTTTGCACCGGCCATATCCCCCGCCAGTCCATGAAGATGTGTTCCAACTAAGACCGCCGCCAGCGACTTCACATCCACCCCCTTCGTTCCGTCACAAACAGCTTCTCCGGCGATCCCGGCGATTGCTCCTGCCAGCACATCACCACAGCCGGCCGTAGCCATACCTGGATTGCCGGTAGTCGTAACAAATATCCTCCCGTCCGGTGCTGCCACAATCGTCCGGTGGGATTTCGCCACAATTACCGCATTCCATGCCATTGCTTTCTCGCCTGCTGCCTTTGCCAGCTTTTCGATTTTTCCGTCCTCTGACATCAATTCCGCCGGACTGCTGCCGATAAGCCCGGCAAGCTCACCAAGATGGGGCGTAAGTATAGCGGGATTGACACATTTCTTCAGCAGACCGCTCATCCCTCGCAGGGCGTAGAGACCGTCTGCATCAATCACCAGCTGAATCCCTTCCATGCGTCCCAGTGCAACGACAAGACTCTGCACCAGCGCACAGGTATCGGGATGACGACCGAGACCAGGGCCGATAAGGACGACATCATTATTCTCAGCCAGACTCATTATCTCATCGTAGGATTTCATCCCAAGGGCACCGGCACACTCCGCTGACTCGGCAACCGGCTTGGGCATAACCTCAGTACACTTTACCGCCATAACAGGCGCGATTGACTTATTGGCCGCCAGCGTCACCAGTCCGGCTCCTGCCCGCAGAGCAGATAGCGTGGCGAGGTAAGCAGCCCCGGTATATCCGTATGAGCCTGCTACCGCCAGTACTCTGCCCACGGTTCCCTTGTGGCTGTTCACGGGACGCTTCGCCAAAAGTCCGGCTGTCAAATCGGCTGTGATTTGTATTCCATCCGCAAGACCGCTATTGACGGCTTCACTGCCGTCATTATTTTTTTCTTCAGCCATTAAACGCGATGCTTCGCCGCACAGGACACATTCGGCCACGGCGTATTCCATGCCGTGAGAAAGGGTCAGCTTTACCTCCGTGACGCCCAGCTCTCTCGCCCGATCTCCGGTTGCTCCCCCCAGAGAAGCTACCGGCTTTCCCTTTTCATCCGGCAGGATTTCGATATCCGTCAGCGACATGGCACCGATAAGACCCGTCCCCAGCGCTTTCAGGACAGCCTCCTTCCCTGCCCAGCGGGCAGCCAGCGAGGCTGTCCTCTGCCTGCCCCGGCTGTCGGCATAGGAAAGCTCTGCCTCCGTGTAGACACGCCGACAAAAGGCCGCGCTGGCAGTTGATTTTTCTATTCTCTTTAATTCAACAATATCGATTCCTGTTCCGATTATCTTCATTGCGTTTCTCCCAATGTATAAACCGCATTTTCAGGCTACGGTATATGGCGTGTGTCCTCCCTGGCTCGCCGGGAGGGAGACCATGCACAGAATGGTGGAGGGTACGAAAAAAGACTGATCCAACTAACCCACCACCGCCTCACGGCGAGCCGCAGCCCTTAAAAAGGGCGGGCTTTACCACATTCGTCAACTTTTCCGGTAGCTGAGGCAGCAAAAATATACCGCAAACAAAAAGCAGCTGTGAAAAAATGATTGCTCATTTTTCACAGCCACCTCTATTCTCTGTTAATTCAATTTTTGTGCATTGTCCGGCATACGATAAGACCTGTTTACCAATACCTCTACCCGACGATTCTTCTGTCGGCCTTCCTCGGTATCATTACTGGCCGCCGGTCGGAACTCACCGTAGCCCAATGCCGAAAACCGCCTGGCGTCCAGCTTCGGGTTCTTCGCCAGCACCAGCTTCATGAAGGTCAGGGCGCGATCGGTAGACAGCTCCCAGTTGGAAGGATAACGGGCAGTGGAAATCGGCACATTATCCGTATGACCGGAGATAAGCACCTGCTCGGGCATAGTCGCCAGCATGTCGGCGATAAGCGGAACAATCCGCTGAGACTCCGGCAGCATTTCTGCCGAACCGGACGGGAACAGTGCCTTATCACTTATGCGAACAAGGAGACCGCCTTCCGTCATGTGCGCACTCAGCTCACCCTCCAGCTTATTCTCCTTAATATACTGATTGATTTTTTCCTGAGTGTTTTCCAGCTTCTCATTCTCTGCCAGATATGCCGCTACGCCGCCATCGGTAGAAGAACCCATCTGTGCATATTGACCAAGTCCGGTACCGGCCCCCTGAAAGAAGGACGGACCGCCCAGATTAAAAGCAGACTGGAAGGAAGCACTCATCTGAGCCGCCTTACCGGCATTCAGCTTAGAAATACCGAAAAGACAGATGAAAAGTGCCAAAAGAAGCGTCATAAGGTCGGAATACGGCAGGAGCCATGCCTCACCGGCTTCCTCCTCATGGGGATGCTCATGCTTTTTTCTTGCCATGGCAAATCCTCCTATATCATATAATCCTTCTGATGACCTTCCCCCCCATGGGGAAGGTGGCTCGCGAAGCGAGACTGATGAGGTATCAAACACGAAGCACAGTAACCTCGCCCACCGGCTACGCCGGTCCCCCCTCCCCAAAGGAGAGGGTCAAATAGGTTAACCTTTCTTGATAGCTTCACGCTCAGACTGCGGGATGAATACCATCAGCTTTGCCTCGATAGCCGTGGGACTGTCACCGGCCTGCAGGGAGAGAATACCCTCGACAATCATACGCTTCAGAGCTACCTCCTGACCGGACATAACCTTCAGCTTGTTGCAGAAAGGAAGCCAAAGAACATAGCCGGAATATATACCGAGAATTGTCGCAACGAATGCAGACGCGATAGCATGACCAAGTGCATCAATATCGTTCAGGTTACCAAGTGCCGCGATAAGACCTACAACGGCACCGAGAACGCCCAGCGTCGGAGCATAAGTACCGGCCTGCTGGAACATCTGCTGACCGAGAGCGTGGCGCTGCTGCATTACGGAAATTTCTGCATCAAGTACATCACCGACAAACTCCGGCTCCATACCATCGATAACCATGCCGAGGCCGGAACGGAAGAAGGGATCCGGAATATCCTGTACCTTGTTTTCAAGAGCAAGAATACCTTCGCGGCGGGCAATCTGAGAGAGCTCAATAAAAGTCTTCAGCAGCTCGCCCCGCTCCTGCAGCTGCGGCTGAGTAAAAACCTTTTTGACAAGGTTCGGGAAGTTCTTCATCTGGAACATTCTGAAGCCGATGAAAAGGCAGGAGAATGTACCGCCAATGATGATAAGGAATGCTGCCGGGTTAAGCAGAATCGAGAAAGGCGCACCCTTGATAACCATACCGACAAATACCGATATCAAGCTTAATACAAAACCGACGATTGATGCCTGTTCCAAGGTAAATCATCCTCTTTTCTTCAATGAATAAAGACGCATCCATGCTCTGTAGATATTATATCACTAATATATTATTACACAAATGAGCCAAAATTCCTACCTGTTTTTAATTATTTTCAGAAAAATTTCCCTAAAATTTTTTCCTGTTATGATGTAACTATTGAAAATAAACTTTCTTTATAGTATTATATTAGAGTAGATTATAGATTTAAGTCAGATAATTTTTCTTAGTTATTACACAGGAGAGTACTATGGAAAGAGTCAGAATGGAACTGCGACAGCTGGAATACTTCCAGATGGCCGCCCGTCTTAAGAACATCACCCGGGCAGCCGAGAGACTCCGTGTCTCCCAGCCAAACATTACCGTTGCTATCAAGAAGCTTGAGAGCGAGCTGGGTATTCAGCTCTTCGACCGCAGTCAGAAGCAATTGTCTCTCACTCCTGAGGGCTCCGTATTCCTCACCAGAGTCGAGCTGGCCCTCCGCAATATTCAGGATGCTGTACTGGAAGTCAATGACTACAAGCAGCTGCAGAAGGGTACCATCAAAATCGGTATTCCGCCAATGATTGGGGCTTACCTCTTCCCCATGATTTTTGCAAACTTCCAGAAGCGATACTCTCATCTTAACATTTATCTTTACGAAGAAGGCTCCATGGACATCCGTGACCATCTGGAGCAGGACGAGATAGACTTCGGTATCGTCATCATGAGCGACATGACCACCAGTCTCATGCGCCTCCCCATCGCTCACAGCCGCATCGTGGCCTGCATGCCGGAGGATCATCCGCTGGCTCAGCGCACCTCTCTCAGCTACGAGGACCTGCAGGACATGGATCTCATCATGCTGAAGGAAGGCTCCTTCCTCCGTCATCTGCTGCTGGAGAGCTTCCGCACCGAGAACATCAATCCCAATATCGTACTGGAGTCCAATCAGATCGAAACCATCAAGGGACTTGTCCGCAGCGGTGTCGGCATCGCCTGCCTCCTTGATCTCGTCGTTCACGACTCTCCGGGATTGAAGACGGTGCCCCTCAATGTTCCGCCCTATTTGGAAATCGGTCTTGCCTGGAAGAAGGACCGCTACATCTCCAAGGCTGCTCAGGCATTTATCGACTTCTGCCGTGATACGCTGGTGAAGCCACAGGCATTTAGCATTAAGGACAATTAAAAATCCTCAAACACTTGCAAGTATCTGAGGATAGTGTTAGAATAAGGATGTGGCTACCAATGATAGACGGTTAGCCTAAAATTTGGGGTTAAAAAGTAACCGCAAACCTTGGCGAGGGGCGGTTACTTTTTATTTTGGGTTCCTATGGTGACCTATAATCAATATAATTTGTGCGCCCCTGAAAGGGGAGCTGTCAGCGAAGCTGACTGAGGGGTTATAGATAATATGCTTTGAAACCCCTCCGACCTCGCTACGCTCCTTCATCGTCGGTTCGTTTGCACACGGCTTCGCCGGTCCCCCCTCTCCATAGGAGAGGGTTAAGCCACGCCACACCAAAGGCTCCCATTTAGGGGAGCTGTCAGCGAAGCTGACTGAGGGGTGACAGGAAACATTTATTTATCTTCACCCCTCCGGCACTTCGTGCCACCTCCCCTAGAGGGGAGGCTTTTAGGCATTGCTAAAAAGAACAGATGTTGCTATAACATGGTGAGAGTCACCTGTAAATGGTAGGCGGTTGCTCCTCGTATCACTCGATTGAAACATATCGAATGATGGGAGGTGATACTATGCTGACTGTCGATATGTTTATCAATATTATGTCTTTAATACTGACAAGCGTATGTCTTGGTCTTGCTATAGCATCTATAAAACAAAAATGACCGCCCCAGTCTCCCCACTGTACGGTCATTTTTGATTAACATGTAGGAGCACCGTCTACCGGTGACTCTCTTTGGTTAAAGTATAACACTGTGCTGATTAAATTTCAAGCATGGTGTTTTTTATTTCCGCTAATCCATATAATTTGTGCGCCCCTGAAAGGGGAGCTGTCAGCGAAGCTGACTGAGGGGTCCGATATCCAGTATAATAGGCTCCCCTGAAAGGGGAGCTGTCAGCGAAGCTGACTGAGGGGTTTTATCGCTGTTGGAGCTTTAACCCCTCCGCCCTTCGGGCACCTCCCCTTTCAGGGGAGGCAACGAAACAGGTTGGGTGGCACCTCCCCTTTCAGGGGAGGCTTACACCACATCGCTGAAAGAATATCGGCCACAGAAAAAAGCAGGGGCAAAGCCCCTGCTTTTTGATTATCGTATTCCTGTCCCTTGACAGCACTCTGTCTTTTGACAGCCGCGGTTGCCCGCCGGTTATCAGAAGTAGAAGTGTACGCGGGAGAACAGAACTTCTCTGTCCTTATCATTTTTATCGGTCTGCTTGCCGGTGAAGTAGCCGAGGTTGAGGAGGATGTTCTTGTCAAGAACATAGTCGAAGCCAAGCTCTACGCCCTTCATATCGGGGGAAGCATAATCATAGGTGCACAGTTCGGTAACAACCTGCTCGCCGAGATACTTGTAGGCAACATGTGCGCCATAGGAACCGCGCTTTGCAATGTCAGCACCCTTGTAGTCAACTTCGATTACATAGGCCTTGTTCTGCTTGCTGTCATTGCCCTTGGTGTTCTTAGCATAGTTGCCATAGAGGCGGAAGTTCTTGTCAAACTTGTAGCCGGCACCAACAGTCCAAATCTTGACCTTATCAGTGCCATTAGGATCATTGAAAGCAGCACTGCTGTCGTTCTTGAAATCATAGTAGCCGGCACCGACGGTCAGCTTCTTGGCATTAACCTGGACATTGACGCCCCACATGTCAGCAGCAGCCTTAGCATCGCCGCCGAAATACTCCTTAGCATTAGCACGGGCAGCCATAGCCTGAGCCTTTACATTCTTGCCGCCGTAGGTTACCTTTGCACCGGTGAAGTTGTGATCCCAGAGCATACCCTCAGTGACCGGCTCGGTGTTCTCGAACTGACCGAGATCGATGGTGTACTTGCCATAGACACCCTGAGCATACATGTACTCAACATGGTCAAGGCCGATATCCTTGGAGGTCTTGCCGTTCTGATCATCCTGATAATCGAAACGAGCCTTAACAGTCCAGTTCTGGTTCACCTTAGCATCGGTCTTCAGACGGAGAACGAGCTTGTTATCGGTGGTGTGACCAGCCTCTTCAGCCATGACGCGCTTTGCGGTATAACGCAGCTCACCGTAGAACTTTACATTGTCAACCTTCTTTTCGAGGGCAGCAACGCGAACGCCGAGGCTGTTCAGCTCCTCAGCAAACTCAGCAGCCAGCTTGTCCAGCTGTGCGGAGGTAGCACCCTTAGCCATAGCCTTGGCTACCATCTGAGCCATTTCATAGCGGGTGATTTCCTGGCCGCCAACAAAGGTGCCATCGCCATAGCCTTCAACTACGCCTTCAGCAGCGAGCTGAGCAACAGCATCATAGGCCCAATGATCAGCCGGAACATCGGAGAACGGATTTGCAGCAGCGAAGGTGGTGCTGGCAGCGCCGACTACGAGAGCGGTAGTCAGAGCAGATACGAGAGACTTTTTCATTCAGTTTTCCTCCTAAAATGAAAAGCATTGCATTCATCTCATCAATATATTACATCGGAGATGATATGCGTTAACACGGCATAGCCTTTCCGCCGCCTCTCTGCGCAAGTGTCCATGTTTCCTTGAGCGTCTACAGCTTCGGCAGGCTATCTTCAGTATAGTAACATATATTTTTTGAAATGAAAAGAGGTTTTATGAAAATTTGATGTATACAATCAAGCAATAGAGAATTACTCAGACTGCCATTTCGAGGTTCATCTTTCAGATGCTAGATTCACCTTTTAGAAACTGCTTGATAAAATTTCCCAGTGATGTTAGAATAGAGATAAGGAAATGGCTACCGCGATAGACGGTCAGCCTACAGTTTTACGGAAGAAGTAACCGCGAACCTTGGCAGAGGGGCGGTTACTTTTTATTTTGGGTTCCTATGGTAACATACAATCCATATCGTAGCCCTCTCCTTTGGAGAGGGGGGACCGGCGAAGCCGGTGGGTGAGGTTTGAAGAGCTGACATCCGCCCTATTTAACCTCATCCGACCTCGCTACGCTCGGCCACCTTCCCCAATGGGGAAGGTAAACCCCTCCGTCACTTCGTGCCACCTCCCCTTTCAGGGGAGGCTTTGGAGTTGTGGCTGTGCTTGGGCACCTCCCCTAAAGGGGAGGCTTTTTTGTGTGCGCCGACTCCAATGCAAGG
>JAFNYY010000091.1 GCA_017383125.1 Schwartzia sp. (in: firmicutes) | reverse complement strand
TCTGCGACAGTCAACTTACCGATAATATCTAATGCGTCTTTGATAGTAGGCATATCCAATTACCTCCTTCGGTGGTACTGTTTCTTACTATTATTATACGCTATTTCTCGTCAAAAATCAACCATTTGTTGTGACAGAGCCTTTTTCAAAATATGTCCTGCAGGAAAGTGTGATTAAAACGCTTCTTACAACAAAGTAACCGGGGACGGATTCACAAGTGTATTTCGAGAGCGGGCGGCGGAGTATAAGGGCGTTTAACAAAAGTAGTTAGATGAAAAAGGTGGTTGCACAGACTATCACTTGAGTATTTATGTTGGTTTAGGTGTTCGTTTATGTATACATTTGAGTCCTCTTGACTTGATTGTTGTTGGGAAATATAATTTACACTGTTTTTAGACTAGACGCCGGGTTCCGGTGTTAGTATATGAAGAAAGAAGGAGTATGTATGTCAACCGTTATGTTAGTTACCGGTCTGGTGCTGGTAGCTATCACAGTCTACCTGCTGGTGAAGGGTCACGATGCTCGTGTCGTACTTATCGGCGCAGGTATTATCATGTGCGCCATTGGTGGTGTGCCGATGAATGCGCTCAACGCTTTTGCCAAGAGCATGACGAATGCCGGCCTTATCCAGGCAGTCTGCTCGGTCATGGGTTTTGCCATGGTCATGCGCTTCACCGGCTGTGATAAGCATCTCATCAATGCAATCGCAAATGTCATCTCCAGGGTTCGTCCGCTTCTTATCCCCGGCGTTGTTATCGGAACTTATCTCGTAAACATCGCTCTGCCGTCTGCTGCCGGTACTGCTGCCGCAGCCGGTGCTATCTTCATTCCTATCCTCATGGGTGCCGGTATCCATCCGGCTATGAGTGCCGCCGCTGTTAAGTGCGGTACCTACGGCTCCATGCTGAATCCGGGTCTTGCTCACAACCCCTTCGTTGCCAACATCGCAAAGGTAGATGTAATGGAAGTAATTAACTTCCATTTCAATGCCAACATTGCTTCTCTTATTGTCGCTACTATCCTCATCACTGCTATCGCTTACATCACCAAAGAGCATAAGGGCTATGTGGCTGAGGGTCTTGAGGTAGATGACAACTTCAAGGTAAATTATCTCTACGCCATCATGCCGACCCTGCCGATCTTCATTCTCGTTCTCGGTGCAACCAAGGTTATTCCGGCTCTGAAGATGGGCGTTCCCCACGCTATGATTATCGGTGCTGTCGTTGCGCTCCTCGTTACCCGCACCAACCCCGGTGAGCTTGGCAAGGCTTTCTTCAAGGGCATGGGTGAGGGCTATGGCTCCATCATCACCATCATCATTTCCACCGGTGTATTCGTTGCCGGTCTTGCTGCTATGGGTATGGTAAAGGCCTTCATCAACTGGATGGTTTCCAATCCCTCCATCGCCAAGATTCTTGCTTCTGTCGGACCTTTCGTTCTCGGCTTCTTCACCGGTTCCGGTGACGCCGCCACATTTGCCTTCAACGAGGCTGTTACTCCGCAGGCTGCAGACTTCGGCATGACTGCTGTACAGATGGGCTCTATGGCAACTCTCGGCGGTACCCTCGGCCGTACCATTTCCCCGATTGCCGGTGCTACCATCATCGTTGCCGGTATCGCAGGCGTAAACCCCATCGAGATTACCAAGCGCAACGGTATCCCCGTTATCGCTGCTCTCATCGTCGGCACCATTATGCTGGCTTTCTAATCAAGAGCGCTCAAGTCTATTTCAGGAGCTGCCCCTATGGGTGGCTCCTTTTTAGATTGATCTTAGTAATGTAACATTCTTACACCGATGTATTGTATTCATAATTGTATATTTACAAAATTACGAAAATTTTGTTATAATAGTGTGTATTTATTCGAGGGTAAACACTGGTTAATAAAGCAGGAAATCAATTTTATTTTTATGTTTATCTATCAGAGGGGAGAAAATTACATGGCAAAAAAAATGAAGACCATGGACGGCAACACAGCTGCAGCGTATGTATCCTATGCGTTCACTGATGTAGCCGCAATTTATCCGATTACACCGTCCTCACCGATGGCGGAGCATGTCGACGAGATGGCCGCAGCCGGACAGAAGAACATTTTTGGCGAGAAGGTTCGCCTCATTGAGCTGGAGTCCGAGCAGGGTGCAGCCGGTGCTGTCCACGGCTCTCTGCAGGCAGGTGCGCTTACCACCACCTACACTGCTTCTCAGGGTATGCTCCTGATGATTCCGAATATGTACAAGATTGCCGGTGAGCTTCTGCCGGGCGTATTCCACATCAGTGCCCGCGCTCTTGCCACATCTTCTCTCAATATTTTCGGCGACCAGCAGGATGTTATGGCTGCCCGTCAGACCGGCGTTGCCATGTTCTGCGAAAACAGCGTTCAGGAAGTAATGGATTTGGCTGCTGTCGCTCATCTCTGCGCTATCAAGGGCCGCGTTCCTTTCATCAACTTCTTTGATGGTTTCCGTACCAGCCATGAGATTCAGAAGGTCGAAGTCATCGACTACGCTGACCTTGAGAAGCTGCTGGACAAAGAGGCTGTCGCTGAGTTCCGTGCCCGTGCCCTCAATCCGGACCATCCTGTTGTCCGCGGTACCGCTCAGAACCCGGACATTTACTTCCAGACCCGTGAGGCTGTAAACAGCTATTACGATGCTCTGCCGGATCTGGTCGAGAAGACCATGGCTGATTTGGCCAAGATTACCGGCCGCGAGCATCATATCTTCGACTATGTAGGTGCTCCCGATGCAGACCGCATCATCGTAGCAATGGGCTCTGTCTGCGAGGCAGCTACCGAGGTCATCAACTATCTCACCGCTCAGGGCGAGAAGGTCGGTCTCCTGTGCGTACATCTCTATCGTCCCTTCTCCGTCGATTACTTCCTGAAGGCTCTGCCGAAGACCGTCAAGAAGATTGCTGTCCTCGACCGCACCAAGGAGCCGGGCGCTCAGGGCGAGCCGCTCTATCTTGATGTCCGTGCTGCCCTCTATGACAGCGACATCAACCCGGTTGTCGTGGGCGGACGCTATGGTCTCGGCGGCAAGGATGTTACCCCGGATCAGATTTTCGGCGTATTTGAAGAGCTGAAGAAGGATGCTCCCAAGAAGGGCTTCACCATCGGTTTTGTCGATGATGTTACCAATCTGTCCCTTGAGCCGGCTCACAGCGATGTTGACCTGACTCCGGACGGCACCACCGCCTGCAAGTTCTGGGGTCTCGGCTCCGACGGTACCGTAGGTGCCAACAAGAGCGCCATCAAGATTATCGGCGATAACACCGATATGTATGCTCAGGCTTACTTCGCCTATGACTCCAAGAAGTCCGGCGGTATCACCATGAGCCATCTCCGCTTCGGTAAATCTCCCATCCAGTCCCCGTATCTCATTAACCATGCAAACTTCATTTCCTGCTCTCAGGAATCCTATGTAAATAAATATGACCTTCTGGCCGGTATCAAGAATGGCGGTACCTTCCTGATGAATACCACCTGGTCTGCCGAGGAGCTTGGCGAGAAGCTGCCGGCTGCCATGAAGCGTACCCTGGCCAGGAAGAATGTCAAGTTCTATATCGTAAATGCTGTAAAGATTGCTCAGGAGCTTGGTCTCGGCGGCCGCTTCAACATGATTATGCAGTCCGCCTTCTTCAAGCTGGCAGCCATCATCCCCATGGAGGACGCTGTCAGGTATCTGAAGGATTCCGTAGAGAAGGATTACGGCGCCAAGGGTCAGAATGTCGTTGACATGAACAATGCCGCTATAGATAAGGGTATTGCCGATGACACTCTCGTAGAGGTAAAGGTTCCGGCTGAATGGGCTGATGCTCAGGATGAGGCTGTAGATGACAGCAAGCTGCCGGAATTCATCAGCAAGATTCAGAACCCCATGCTCCGTCAGGAGGGCGAGAAGCTGCCGGTCAGCTGCTTCAACAAGGGCCTCGAGGACGGTACCTTCCCCACCGGTGGTGCTGCTTATGAGAAGCGTGGCATTGCCATCATGGTACCGGAGTGGCAGGTAGCAAACTGCATTCAGTGCAACCAGTGCTCCTATGTATGCCCCCACGCTGCTATCCGTCCGGTGCTCCTCACTGCCGATGAGACCGCCAAGGCTCCCGAGGCAATGGGCACCAAGGCTGCTATCGGCATAAAGGATATGAATTTCTCCATGACTGTATCTCCGCTCGACTGCACCGGCTGCGGCAACTGCGCCGACATCTGCCCGGGCATGAGGGGTGCCAAGGCTCTCGTTATGAAGCCGCTGGCTACTCAGGAGCCGCAGCAGGCTGTTTGGGATTACGCTGTAAACGAGGTAGCTCCGAAGGACAATCCGCTTAACAAGAAGACTGTCAAGGGCAGCCAGTTCGAGAAGCCGCTTCTCGAGTTCTCCGGTGCCTGCGCAGGCTGCGGTGAGACTCCCTACATGAAGCTCATCACCCAGCTCTTCGGCGACCGCATGATGATTGCCAATGCTACCGGCTGCTCCTCTATCTGGGGCGGCAGTGCACCGGCAATGCCCTATACCACCAATCACCGCGGCCACGGCCCGGCTTGGGGCAACTCCCTCTTCGAGGACAACGCTGAGTACGGTCTCGGCATGGTCACCGGTACCAAGGCTATCCGTGCGCGTATCGCTACCATGGCAGCTGAGATGCTGGCCGGCGACATTCCCTGCGCTGAGGTAAGGGAAGCCCTGCAGGATTGGTATGACAAGCGTGACCAGGGTGACGGCTCCCGTGAGCGTGCCGATCGCCTTATCGCTGCTCTGGAGCCCAACAAGGATAAGTGCAGCAAGGCCGCAGCTCTCTACGAGCAGAAGGAATTCTTCGTAAAGCGTTCCCAGTGGATCTTCGGCGGCGACGGCTGGGCCTACGATATCGGCTACGGCGGACTCGACCATGTTCTCGCCTCCGGTGAAGACCTGAACATCTTCGTCGTTGATACTGAAGTTTACTCCAATACCGGCGGCCAGTCCTCCAAGGCTACTCCGACCGCTGCAATCGCTCAGTTCGCTGCTACCGGTAAGAAGACCAAGAAGAAGGATCTGGGCATGATGGCCATAAGCTACGGCTATGTCTATGTCGCTCAGATTGCCATGGGTGCTGACTTCAATCAGACCATCAAGGCAATCACCGAGGCAGAGGCTTATCCCGGCCCGTCCCTCATCATCGCCTACGCACCCTGCATCAACCACGGCCTCAAGGCTGGCATGGGCAAGAGCCAGGCAGAAGCCAAGAAGGCTGTTGAGGCCGGCTACTGGGCAAACTACCGTTACAATCCGGAGTTGGTTGGCACCGACAAGAATCCGTTCACCCTTGACTCCAAGGAGCCGGATTTCGGCAAGTTCCAGGAATTCCTCCAGGGCGAGGTCCGCTATGCTTCACTGAAGCGTGCATTCCCGGAGACCGCTGACGAGCTGTACAAGAAGACCGAAGCTGACGCCAAGTACCGTCTCGGTACCTACAAGCGTCTGGCCGGCAAGGAATAAAATATCCTTAGAATAAAACAGGAGGCTGTTGCGTATGCAACAGCCTCCGTATTTTCTAATAGCATCTTTTGGGTGAAGGAGAGGTTTTGTCATGAGAAAGAGACTCTTGGCGCAGGCGGCAGAGCGTTACCGCTGCATTATCGACCATCCGTGGGCGGATGCACCTGACTATGCTGTGCTTCGTCATGAGACTACCCGCAAGTGGTTCGGGCTCGTCATGAATATCCCGTTGTCCAAGCTCACCGGTGACGATGACCGGGAAGTAGATGTCGTCAACCTGAAGGTTGACCCTATGATAGCCGGCAGTCTGCGTATGGAGCCGGGCATCTTTCCAGCCTGGCATATGAACAAGGCGCAGTGGATATCTGTACTCATGGATGGTACGGTGAAATATGAAAAAATCATCGACCTTATCGATATGAGCTACGAGCTGATCCTGCCGAAGCGGAAACGCCGATAGCTAGTTGAACTATATTTCAAATTACCCAATGTGTTTTTACATTGCAATGTAAAAAATGATGAATTGTAGCAGAATTTTACATCGTGATGTAAAATTCTGCTTGTTTTTTGTGATTTTTACATTATAATGTTTGCAGAGGTGGTAGAAATGATATTTAGACCCCAAGCAATGGAATTCTTGCAGCGTTGGAGAGAAAAGAATGTTATAAAGGTGGTCTCCGGGATTCGACGCTGTGGTAAGTCTACTTTACTGCAAATGTTTAGAGATTCCCTGCTGAAAGAAGGAGTTTCCCCAGATAATATTACATTCTTGAATTTTGAAGATATGTCCTATGAAGAATTGGCGTTAGACATACACAAGCTACATGCTTATATTGGCCAACACCTTCAGACTGAGGGCATGAATTACATTTTTCTTGATGAGATACAGCACGTTAATGGGTTTGAGCGTGTAGTAGATTCACTCTACATTAAACCCAATGTTGATATATATATTACAGGCTCCAATGCTTATTTTATGTCCGGTGAGCTTGCGACACTGCTCTCCGGTCGCTATGTGGAGCTGAATCTCCTGCCACTGTCATTCGCAGAATATTGTTCGGCGGCCGGTGCAGCCGGAAAATCACTGGCGCAGAATTATAGGAGCTATATCAGCAAAAGTTCGATGCCATATACTTTGGAGCTTGATTCTGATATTGCTCTGATGGAATACCTGAGAGGAACTTACAGTACAGTAATACTGAAAGATGTAGTGGCAAGATTTGGCATTAGCGATGTGGCCATGCTGGAGAGTGTTACCGCATTTTTACTTGATGCGGTCGGAAACATCATCAGTCCACGAAAAATCGCCGATACAATGACCAGCATGGGGAGGAAGATTGATGGACGAACTGTGGAAAAATATATTAAGGCGCTGACAGACTCAATGTTGTTTTATCGGGCACCTCGCTATGATTTGAAAGGTAAGCAGCTCTTAGACAACGCCGCAAAATACTACACAGCGGATATTGGCTTTCGTCGGCTGATGTCTGCCGGACACAGACCGGACAGCGGTCATGTGCTGGAGAATGTCATCTATTTGGAACTGCTGAGGCGCGGATATAAAGTTTATGTCGGCAAGCCGGCAGATGGCGAAATCGATTTTGTCGTAATTCGTGGAAGTGAGCTGGCCTATTATCAGGTATCTCTTTCCGTTTTGGATGAAGCTACACTTCGACGGGAGCTGGCTCCACTGGAAAAGATAAATGACAACTACCCTAAATACTTGCTGACTCTTGATGAAATGCTCCCTGATGAAAGCTACGGAGGAATTATCCGACGAAATGCGTTGGAGTGGCTGACGGAATAAAAGCAATTTTCAGCAGAAAACAACATTACAAAGAACAAAAGGGGCATAGATACACGAGTTGTGAGTCTATGCCCCTTCGTATGAAGACGCTGTAGCTATGCTGTAGCAGGATTGAATACATTTGGAATATTGAGCGTGGGTAGGGATGAATTCATTATTTGTATTTTACATATCATATCTCTAAAACATATCGTATATTCTAAGAATATATGTTAGAATTAGTGCGTGGCTACCATAACACGGTAGGCGGTTAGCCTTCTCTCCTGTGAGAGGAGGTGGTGTCTATGGCTACTCTGACAGATATAGCAACGCTGTTGTCCTTCGGACTTGCTTGCTTTATGTTTGGATATACCATCGGTGCCCAAAATAAAAAGTAACCGCCCCCTGCCAAGGTTTGCGGTTACTTTACCCAAAACCGAAGGCTAGCCGTCTATCGGTAGCCATATCTCTTGTCTAAATTTTAACATCATACGCAAATATATGCAAGCAATTTGATGTTCGTATAATTGCTGGTAAACCAATCCTGCGTTTCTGCGTTGGCTGGCAAAGAATAATAAAGAACTAAAAACAAAATAAAGATCCTTAGGATAATTATGATAATACCTCCGGTTTGTTATTTGACTTTGAATGGTTACTTTCAATATTTTTGATGACTAATGGTATTTAAGATATATGCACTTTGTTTCGTGCATCATTTATACCGCATTTCTCTATGATTTTTATTAAATCACTACAATCCTTATCAGCACCACCATATGGGGCAATCATAACTTTTTCAAAATGCTTGTGTATAGATAGACCTGGTGATAAGTAAGTGACAAGCGGGATAGTAAAATACCAACTGCTTTTATAGAGTAGTTGTCGGAGAGAATTC
The DNA here is from genome assembly GCA_017383125.1 of Schwartzia sp. (in: firmicutes). Taxonomy (GTDB): domain Bacteria; phylum Bacillota; class Negativicutes; order Selenomonadales; family Selenomonadaceae; genus RGIG250. Next base: position 15,910 of record JAFNYY010000091.1, on the reverse strand, counting down.
TACGAGTCTGTGTTATGTAAATAAATTAACCGCCATTCATCTTCGTCTACAAATCCGGGGTGCTTTATAGAGGCCATCGCATACATAAGTGCATTTGTGATAACCTGGCCACAATATTTGGCATCAGGTTTGGGGCTGTTTTTGAAGTCATTAAATACTTTACAATCTACCATATTAAAATTTTAGCAAGTGGTTAATAGTAGTCAATTCTGGAAATGCGAATAAAGGTCTGTTTTGGAGAATCTGCTTTTGGAAAGAACTTAGCGTATTATTGTGTTTTTCAGCTAAATCTTATTGATATTAAAATCTTAATTTGCTATAATTACTGGGTGTTAAGGTGTCCTTTGAACACGAATCGTTATCAAAAAGGAGAAATTACCATGCTTAAACTCGAAAAGAAACAGATTCAGATCTTCAGCGTTGTCGTTGCTATGATTTTCATCGGCAGTGTTGTTGCTCTCGGTATGTCCCAGCTGACCGCTGTCACCGGTGTTGCATCCGCCGCCAGCTCCTCCAGCGTAGGGGTCATCGACTTCCGTCAGGCTATGAGCCAGAACCCGGCTCTCGAGGCTGCCAACAAGCAGTTCCAGCAGGAGCTTGAATCCGCTCAGGCTGATTTCGATGCCAAGTCTGCCAGCATGAGCGAAGAAGACAAGGCTGCTTTCTACCAGCAGACCCAGGAGCGTCTTGCTCAGCGTCAGGGCGAGCTTCTTGAGCCTGTCCAGAAGTCTGTAGAGCAGGCTGCTAAGGAAGTTGCCGATGCTAAGGGTCTCAGCGTTGTCATCGACAAGGGCGCTGTTGTCTATGGCGGCAACGACATCACCCGTGATGTCATTGCAAAGCTCCAGAAGGGCGGCAAGTAATCTAATCGCCCTCGGATAGAAGAACCATATTGGGCGTGCCCCGTCCGCTTCGATAAAATAACGAAGTGGGGCGAGCACGCCTTTTCTGTTAAAGGCTCATCAGTGAACCGATGCAAATACCGGAAGGAGGCTGCAGCATGGCAGGCAGGCACGCGAAGAATGATTCTGCCGGCAAGGGACGGGGTAAAAAACTGCTCGTTGGCGGTGCAGCTGTAGCATTGCTTGCCTGTGGCTGCTTCTGGCTGTTTACCGGCGGCGGAAGCAATCAGGGCAGCAAGCCTGTCGAGGTGAAGGTGGGCAGTCAGATAACGGGGATCGGTCTGCTGGATTTGCACGAGGTCTTTGAGGCACATCCGAAAAGCGGTGAATACCGCCGATTGAAGGCTGAGTACAAGAAATACAGCGAGCAGGTGGAACGGCTGAATAAAGGGCGTTTTTCGCCCGGAGCTGCTCTGCCCGGAGACAGACCTTTTGAGGATGCTGCCCGTCAGAAGCATATGCAGGAGACTATCCGCAAGGCAGTAATTCTCGAAAAGCGGCTGAAGGAAGAAGAGGCCGCCTACAGAGAAAAGATATTAGCCGAGAACAAGGCTGAAATCAGCGAGATAGAAGCTGATTATGAAAATGAAATCTTCAATCTGAAGCTGAAGCTGGAAAATGCCGATGTGCTGCATCTGAGTGAGGAAGGTGTCAGAGTCCTGACAGAACGGATGGAGGCTCTGAAGCGGGAACGAAAAGACCGGGTAGGGATTATTCTCCGGAAATACAATGCCCAGATTGCAGCTCACCTTGATGAGGTGAGAGAGCGGGAGCGGCAGGAGCTTGGACTGAGCGCTGCCGAGAGCTATGAGGTTCTCAAGGCAGAGGAACTGAAGCGCAAGGGCGATGCGATAAACCGCAACATAGATGCCATGCAGAAACAGCTGCAGGCAGATGTAGAGCGGATGGAGAAGCTTCCGACAGCACAGAAGAATCTTCGGGCAGTCCAGCGTGAGCTGAGCAAGCTTGAGGAAATAATGGAGCGGGATATATCCAGTCTGGCTGCAAAGTTTGCTGTAATACACAAGCTGCAGATAGTTTTGGTGAAGTCCCCCAATACCAGCGGAATAATCAGCAGAATACATCGGGCAGACATGGAGAAATTGCCTGCCGGTTGTGATATAATGACAGATACGGTACTTATCAACGGCTTTGATGTAACCGGAGAGGTCGTTGAGGAGTTGAAGAAACACTGACCAGCGGTCAGATAAATATTGCAGAAATAGAGGAAAGAAAAATATGAAGCGCAAGAATTTGAAACGGTCTTTGGCAGCGGTTGTTGCTTCGCTGTGCCTGGCAGGGATGCTGTCCGGCTGCGGTACGCCCAAGACTCAGGTCGGCTATATTCGGGCTGAACGGGTCATGAAGGAGAGCAGTCAGATAACTGCCATCATTGAGGAAGGCAATGCCAAGCTCACCGATGGACAGAAGAAGCTTATCGAGCTGGAGCAGAAGAGGGCAGAGCTCGGTGAGGAAGAATACATGAAGCAGGCTCAGGCTATGCAGATGGAGCTGTCCCGCATCAATCAGGAGTACACCGAGAAGGTCCGCACCACTCTTGACGGTACTCTCGAAGAAATCAGCAAAGCGAAGAAGCTCGATGTCATCGTGACAAATGACGCAGATGCGAAGCTGATTATGTACGGCGGCGTGGATATTACCGATGAGGTAATTGGCAAGCTGCAGAAAAAGTAAAATTTTTCCCGGAGGAGAAATCTGATATGACCAAGACAGTAAAGGAAATAACTCAGCTTCTTGGCGGCGAGCTGAAGGGGGACGAAAATCTCGTCATTACCGGTGTTGCCAGCCTGGAGACTGCCGGCCCCCGCGATATCACCTTCGCCGTTGACCAGTATGTTGAAGCAGCCCACGGCACCAGGGCCGGAGCTATCGTTCTCGGCAAGGGGAGCGGGGATTTCACCCAGACTGCGATATATGTCGATGATGCAAAGGCAGCCTTTGCAAAGCTCCTTAATCTCTATGCTCCTCCGGTGGTACATGAAACTGGAGTAAGCGACCGAGCTTACATCGGTAAGAATGTAAAGCTGGGCAAGGATGTTACCATTCTCGCCTTTGCTTATGTTGATGACTATGCAGAAATAGGAGACAATGTAACACTCTATCCGGGCGTATTCATTGGACAGCACGCTATTGTCGGGGAAGGCAGTACTGTGTATCCCAACGCCACCGTCCGTGAGGGCTGCGTGGTCGGCAAGCGCAACATCATTCACGCTTCGGCGGTTATTGGTTCCGACGGCTTCGGCTTCACACCGAAGGACGGCGTCCATGTAAAGATGCAGCAGATTGGCAATGTTGTATTGGGTGACGATGTGGAGATCGGCTCTCATGTAGGTGTTGACCGTGCAGCAATGGGCTCCACTACTGTAGGCGATGACACCAAGATTGATAATCTTGTACATATCGGTCACAATGACCACATCGGCAAGCACAACCTTATCGTGGCGCAGACCGGTATTTCCGGCTCCGTTACTACCGGTGACAACTGCACCTTCGGCGGTCAGGTTGGTACTGTCGGTCATATCACTATCGGCGGAAATTCTATCTATGCGGCCCGCAGCGGTATTACCAACAATATGCCGGAAAACTATTTCGGTGCCGGCTTCCCGGTACAGCCCCATCAGGAGTGGCTCCGCATGGAGGTAACTCTGAAGCGTTTGCCGGCAATGCTGAAGAAATTCAAAGAACTGGAAAAGAAAATCGCCAAGTACGAGTCCATGTTTGGCTTTGGCAATAAATAAGGAGCCTTCATGTCTTATTGGTTGTCCAAAATATTCAGCAAACTGATTTGTCTGTTACCCCATGGGCTGGCTATGTGGCTGGGAGAAATCTTCGGTAGCATTACCTGGTGGGTAATCCCCTCCAAGCGTCGGGAGATGGCGATAAATCAGGTTGTCCGCTGCCTTGGCGTGGACAGAAAAGAGGGCGAGCGAATAGCCCGCGCCAGCTGGGAACGGTTTGGCCCCATGATAATGGAGGTTATGCGCTTCCCTGTTACCGTGGACAAGATGAATGATTTTGTCCGTATAGAAGGTGCCGAATATCTGACCGAAGGTCTCAAGGAGGGCAAGGGGGCAGTCATTGCCACCAGCCATGCCGGAAACTGGGAGCTTATGGGAGGAGCCCTTTGTCAGGCAGGCTTTCCCATCGTCGGTGTTGCACAGAAGCAGAAGGAAGCCGGCTTCAATAAATTCATCAACGAATACCGCCAGCTTATTGGTATGCACATTACCTACAAGACGGATGTCCGGGAAATGTACAAGCTTATGGGTGAGGGAAAGATAATCGGCCTTCTGTCCGATCAGGATTCAAATATAAAGGACGGCATCCGATTCCCCTGGTTTGGCGGACAGCTGACGAACTTCGTCAAGGGTCCGGCTGTGCTGGCCCGCTTCCGCGGTGCGCCCCTTTATCCCGGCTTCATTACCCGTCATCCCGACGGAACCCATACCATCATCATTCATCCCCGAGTCAAGGTAGAGAAGACTGCCGACAAGGAGGCCGACATCCGCAAGGCGATAATGGAGGTTGCCGCCGTACTGGAGCAGCATATCCGTGACCATGCCGAGGAATGGTTCTGGCTTCACAATCGCTGGAAATCCATAAACGAGGAGCGAAATCCTCAGCAGATTGCCAAGGATGAAGAAGAGCAGGCCATGTGGCGTGAACGGAGACTCTGATTTTCACAAAATAATACCGCAGTCATCGTATCATTTACTGATATTCTGACTGCGGTTTTTTATTTGCTTCTGATTTGGTGTGGGGGAAATTATTCCAGTTCCACCCGGTAGCAGTTTCGTCCGGCATTCTTTGCAGCGTAGAGAGCCTCGTCGGCACGCTTTATGAGATTGGTATCGGAGGAACCGTGCCAGGAGGAAATACCGATGGAAACGGTAATCGTCCTGTCCGGCAGGAAATTGGTGCCGGCAATCGTCAGCAGAATGGTGCGGGCCAGCTCCTCGGACTGAGTCAGCGAGAAGTCCCGGCAGAGGATGATGAATTCTTCGCCGCCGTAACGGATGAAGGTATGGCGTGAATCAAGCAGAGGCCTGATGGCTGCGGCGAACCCTACCAGCACCTTGTCGCCGGCGTCGTGACCGCATTCATCGTTTACCGCCTTGAAGAAATCAATATCCAGCATGAGAGCGGACAGGGGAACCTTTGCCCGGAGGCACATCTGGGCATCTCTGATGAGAGTGCTGTTCAGGGTGCCGCGATTAAAGCACTTTGTCAAATCATCTATCTGCAGCTTCTGCTCAAGCTCGCGGTTTTTGTCATTCAGCAGCTGCTCTGCGGCGAAGTTCTCCTGCAGAATCCTGATGACGAAGTACAGTATGAAAATAATTGACAGGGGGAACCAGTAGAAGGAAAAGGGCAGCAGATGATAATGGATGGTGAGTCCGTCCATCACGCCGAGAATCGGCAGGGCAATCACCGAAGGCAGGAGCGCCCGGCTCTGCTTGTTGCCCCTGAAGGCACTGCGGGAGATTAGGAACATTATGTACAGCTGGGCTGTTCCTAAAAGCATATAGGAATAGGATACGCCGGTCTCCATGGTGCCGTAGCCCATCCCCTCGCCAAGGACGGAAAGAAGCGCAATGCCCAGGTATGCATAAATAATATAGGTAAATGGGGTTTTGTCTCGGGCATCTACCAGCTCTCTGGCCATAAGATTGCCCAGGGGACAGAGAAGGTATACGGAAAGGAGCTGGGCGTTTCGCCAGAAGACAGGAGCGTCAAGGAATATCTGACGGATGTTGGAGGTAGACAGCAGCCACAGACTGTAGAAGGTCATAAAGGTCAGCATGTAAATGTAGATCCGCTCCCGGTGGGAAATATAATAAATTCCTACCAGAACAATGATGAACAGCGAAAGTGGCAGAGCCATCAGAGAAAGTACATCACCCCAGATAATGGACAGAACCTGCTCTGTGGCGTTGCCGACATTCGGCGAGTTTATGACGCCAAGGCGCTGATTTACAGGGGAGTACAGGTGAAAGGAAAGGGTACGGCCGGAGCTGTCACGGGGGAGGTCCATCAGGTGCCAGCGGGTACCGTAGTTTTCCTCACCGATTTCTCCGGCTTTGTAAATCATGTGGGAGTCGTAGTAGACCTCTACCGCCTGATTGTTTGTTATGAAGTACAGAGTTGGCTGTATGAAGGAATGAGGCGGTACATAGGTAGTGACCCAGATATCGGTAGCATTCGGGTCAATTTTGGGATGGCTGACACCGTCGTATATGTTCCAGCCGGAGAAGCCGCCGCGAATTGTCTGATTCAGCCAGCTGGGAATTGCCTCCGGGGAGGTCGGTGTTACGCCATCGTAGTAGCGCCAGATTCCGTCCATGGAGATGGCCTGCGCCGACCGCTGCCCCAGAGGGGACAGGGTAAGGAAGAAGGCTATCAGCGGAATAAGGAATAAACGGAAATGGAGATGATAATCAGAGGTAAATAGTCTCGCTGTCATCCGGTTCTCCGGTAGCTTCAGACGGCTCAATTGTCACAGCCTCCTTTTCAGCCGGTGTATCATCGGCCGGGAACTGGTTGAGAATCTGCATGAACTCCTCTCCGGTTATTGTTTCCTTCTCGTAAAGGTAATCGGAAAGGCGATTGAGGGCATCACGGTTTTCCAGAAGAATGCCCTTGGCGGTCTCATACTGCTTCTTCACCAGTGCGATGACCTGACGGTCGATTGCTTCCTGCGTGGCAGCAGAGCAGGCAAGGGTAGTATCTCCGCCCAGATACTGGTTGGTTACGGTTTCCAGTGCTACCATGCCGAATTCATCACTCATGCCGTAGCGGCTTATCATAGAGCGGGCCAGCTTGGTGGCCTGCTCTATGTCATTGGCGGCACCGGTAGTGATGACGCCGAAGGCAACATCCTCGGCAGCTCGTCCGCCGGTGAGGGTGGCAATCTTGTTTTCCAGATCCTCACGGGAGAGCAGGTATTTGTCTTTTTCCTCCACCTGCATGGTGTAACCAAGGGCACCGCTAGTGCGGGGAATGATGGTAATCTTCTGTACGGGGGCAGAGCCGGACTGACGGGCAGCCACCAGCGCATGACCAATTTCGTGATAGGCGACGGTGCGCTTCTCTTTGTCGGAGAGGATGCGGTGTTTCTTCTGGTAGCCGGCGATGACCACCTCGACACTTTCCTCCAGGTCTGCCTGACAGACCTCGCTGCGGTTGCTTCTGACAGCTCTGAGGGCGCCCTCGTTGATGATGTTTGCCAACTCTGCGCCGGAGGCTCCCGCAGCCATACGGGCGATGGTGTGGAAGTCTACATCGGCAGTAAGCTTGATTTTTTTCGCATGAACCTTGAGGATTTCTTCACGGCCTTCCAAATCCGGCAGTTCTACCGGTACACGCCGGTCGAAGCGGCCGGGCCGGAGGAGAGCCGGGTCCAGGGAGTCGGGGCGGTTGGTGGCAGCAAGGATTATTACACCGGAGTTGCCGCCGAAGCCATCCATTTCCGTAAGCAGCTGATTCAGGGTCTGCTCGCGCTCATCGTTGCCCATTACCGTGCCGTGGCGCTTCTGACCGATAGCATCGACTTCATCAATGAATACGATGCAGGGAGCCTTTTCCTTTGCCTGCTTGAAGAGATCCCGGACCTTGGAGGCACCCATGCCTACGAACATTTCCACGAACTCTGAGCCGGCAATGGAGAAGAAGGGAACACTAGCCTCTCCTGCGACTGCCTTGGCGAGCATTGTCTTGCCGGTACCCGGGGGGCCGACCAGCAGGACGCCCTTGGGCATAGAAGCACCGATGGAGGTGTACTTATTGGGATTGTGTAGATAGTCAACGATTTCTGAGAGGTTTTCCTTCGCTTCATCCTCACCGGCCACATCGCTGAAGCGGATGGTGGCGGTAGATGGGTCAAAGACCTTGGCATTGCTCTTGCCGAAGCTGAACATATTGCCGGGGCCACCGCCACCGCCGAACATCCGGCGGCTCATGTACTGACCGAGAGCGAAGAAGATTATGATAGGCAGAATCCAGTTCACAATGAGACTCATAATGAAGGAGGGAGTTTCCCGAATCTCAGCTGCGAAGGGGATTCCGGAGGTCTTCAGGCGCTCGACCAGCATGGGATCCATCATGGGGCCGGTCTGATATTTTTGACCGTCGGTGCCCTTGAAGATGATGTGGTTCTCGTCCATTTCAATTCGCTCGATGGACTTCTGCTCCGTCATCTCCATGAAGGTGCTGTAGTCTACTGTCTTGACCTTTTCCTCTTCCAGATAGGGCTTGCCCAGCCAGTTGAAGATGGCAAGGATAAGGATGGCAAGACCGTAGTAGAAGAGCAGGGAATTTTTAGGTTTGGGAATTTTTGCCAAAATGTATCACTCCGAAATATTATTCATCAAACATACAGAAGCGGTTCTTGCCCCTGCGCTTTGCGGTTTCCAGAGAATGGGCGGCTTTTGGTAGCAGCTTGGCGAAGCTCATCCTCGTAGAGCCAGTGACGGAAACACCGAGGCTGCAGGCAACCGGAGGAATAAGCTCCGTGCGAACCTTGCGGAAGAGATTGATGAGCTGCTGGGCTCTGTTTTCGATGACATCGATGGTGAACTTGCCGCTGAAGAAGATGATGAACTGGTCATCTTCAATCTGACCAATGATATCGCCGCTGCGGAAGTCGGTACGGAGAACATCGGACAGCTGGCGCAGGTAGGATTCTACGGCAGCCTGACCGTATTGGCTGACGAGCTCCGGATAGGAATCCAGGTCGAAATAGAACAGTACGCCCTTCTCACCCGAAGTGAGGCGGGAGATTGCCTGGTCTACAAGTGCGGAGGAGGCATCCGTCAGAGGAAGCTTCGTTATTTGATGACGGCTGACATTGACAGTCAGCTCACGGTGAATAGACTGAATCTCGCTGGTATTGGAGAGGAAGCCTACTATCAGTTCGTTTCCGGCGTCGTCATTGCGGTGCAGATAACAGATACGATACCAGCTGCCTGTGGCATCATCGGCGTAGTCCAGCACGCCTTCGGATGCGTGCTTAAGGATATAGGGGAAATGATAGGAGATGATAGACAGCTGTGGCATCATCTGCAAATCAGCCGGGTCCGACTGGAAATTGGAGGCCGCATAGCGGACGACTTTCATGGCTTTTGATTCGCCGTCGGCAGCGGCTGTCCTGAGAATCAGCGTATCGTCGGTGGGGCTGTAGTTGAATATGACTGCCTGAAACCGGGAAAGCAGCAAGCCCATAGCAAGGTCATTCATTCGTGCTTCGGCAGGGGAAATCTTTTTTCCGTTGGCTGATACAAGAGGCATGGCGTTGCTCCTTCTTTAATAACATAAATACTCTGCAGAGTGGAATTACAAAAAATAATTTGCTTCATTACACTTATACAATTTACATTATACATTATCAATATCCCGATTGCAAAGTAATAAATGGATGTTTTGTCCTATTTGGAAGCGTAAAAAGAAGCTGTAAAAAATGACTTGACATTTTTTACAGCTTCAACCTTGTTATAAGATAACAGTGAATAAAGTCTGTAAGAAAACCGTTAATCAACACCAGTACTTGGCGATTGACAAGTAAGCATACGCAGTCAGAGCCTAGTACTGCTGTGTTGATTATCGAGCGGGAGCGAGTTTTCGTCAGACTTTATTCACTGTAAAGCGCCATTTATTCTGTTTGCTTCCCGAAAATCTGCTCCTTCAGCCGGCGGCCGGTAGGAGTAGCGGCAAGACCGCCTCCGGCGGTTTCCTTCAGAGCCAGCGGAAGCTGGTCACCGATTTCCTTCATGGCCATGACTACCTCGTCAGGGGGGATGACTGAGCGGATGCCGGATATTGCCATGTCGGAAGCCGTGAGGGCATGGACGGCAATGAAGCCGTTGCGCTTTATGCAGGGAACCTCTACCAGACCGGCTACCGGGTCGCAGGCCAGACCGAGAAGATTTTTCAGGGCAAGTGCTGCAGCGTGGGCAACCGCCTCGGGATTTCCTCCCGCCAGCTCCGTGAGAGCAGCGGCAGCCATGGCAGCCGCTGTACCGCACTCCGCCTGACAGCCTCCTTCGGCTCCGGCAATGCAGGCCATCTCATCGATAATCATGCCGAATCCGGCGGCGGTGAAAAGTGACCGCACGATTGGTTCGTCATTTTTTATCTTGTAGCGATGGGCGGCGTAGAGCGCACCGGGGACAATTCCGCAGCTTCCGGCTGTGGGACAGGCGACGATGCGGCCCATGCCGGCAGATACTTCTGCTACAGCGACGGCACCGGCACAGGCACAGCAGGCCAACTCACCGAGATATGATTTTCCAGCGGAAGCGTTGAGCATGGAGTATATTTTCGGGGCGTCGCCGCCGGTGAGACCGCTGACTGATTTTTGAGGATTATTGATACCTTTGTCGATGGCATCTTTCATGGTGTGCCAGCTGTGCCGCATCTGAGCAACGACCTCGTCGTAGGTCTTTTGCGATTCGTTGGCCTCGCGGGAAATTACAATGCTGCTGATTGGCAGTCCGGCCTTTTCGGCCTCGGCTGTCAGCTCAGCGATGGTTGAGAAATCATACATTTTCTTCCTTACCTCCAGTTGCAGAGTTGACAGCTTACAGTTTTGGGACGGTGAAGGCGGTGAGTATATGGCGGCTGGAGGCTATTCTCTCCACATATACCGGCGGCAGTTCATCGTCCATTTCGATGACGACGAGAGCTGTTTGTCCCCGCTTCTCACGGATATCCCGGACAGATGCGATATTGCCGCCGGCCTCGGCGATGAGGTGGGTGATGTTGGCTATGACGCCGGGACGGTCAAGGTGGGCGATGATGATGGAGGGCAGCGTGCCGGAAAGCTCCAGACGGAAGCCGTCCAGCTCGGTAATCATAATATTGCCGCCGCCGACGGAAGCACCTTCAACCCGGACGGTATGACCGTCTTTGTCAGTAAGGCGAATGATGGCGGTGTTGGGGTGGACGCCTGATTTCCGTACCGGAATGAAGCTGTAGGTCAAGCCCATCTCCTGGGCGATATCGAAGGCGTGGGGAAGCCGCTCGTCCTCCGGGGACATTCCCAGCAGACCGGCAATGATGGCTCTGTCGGTGCCGTGACCGCGGTAGGTGGCGGCGAAGGAGCCGACAAGCTCGATGGTGGCAGTGAACGGCTGGCTGCCGAGGATGGCCCGGGACATGAGACCGAGGCGGCAGGCTCCGGCGGTGTGGGAACTGGAAGGGCCAATCATTATTGGCCCAACGATGTCAAATACACCATGCATATTAACACTCTCCGGTTGCTATCATAGAAAACGGCACCGTTATGGTGCCGACAGGTGTTAAATTTCATTTATATTTACCACCAAATATGATTAAACGAAAACCCGCTTGCGCTCGGTAATCAACATAATGGCACTAGGTTCTGACTTCGCAGGCCTGCTCGCCAGTCACCAAGTGCCAATGTTGATTAACGGTTTCCTTTTAATCATATTATGGTGGAATTTATTTCAGAGGTAACCTTCCCCTCTGGGGAAGGCGGTGGATGAGGTTTTACACATTAAACCGGAAGTAAGTTACATCGCCGTCCTGCATGATGTAATCCTTGCCTTCCAGACGAACCTTGCCCTTCTCACGAGCGGCGGCGTTGCTGCCGCAGGCGATGAGGTCATCGTAGTTGACAATCTCGGCACGGATGAAGCCGCGCTCAATATCACTGTGAATTTTTCCGGCAGCCTTCGGAGCGGTGGTACCCTTGCGAATTGTCCAGGCACGGCACTCATCGGGACCGGCGGTGAGGAAGGTGAGCAGACCAAGCAGAGTGAAGGCTGCTTTGATGAGACGGTCCAGCCCGCTTTCCTCAAGACCGAGGTCAGCAAGGAATTCCTTGGCTTCTTCCTCATCGAGGTCGGCAATCTCAGACTCTACCCTGGCGCTGATGGATACCAGTTCGGCGCCTTCTTCCTTGGCATATTCTGCGACCTTGGCAACATACTGGTTGGCAGCTGCGTCGGCGACATCATCCTCGGAAACATTGGCGACATAAAGAGTCGGCTTGTCGGTAAGGAGGTTCAAATCCTTGATGAGCGCCTTCTCCTCCTCGGACACATCCTGTCTGCGGAGGGGAACAGCATCGGAGAGACCTTCCTTTATCTGATTCAGCAGAGCTTCCTCAGCCTTGGCTTCCTTGCTTCCGGATTTGGTGAGGCGGACAAGCTTGGAGAGCCGCTTCTCTACGACTTCAAGATCGGCGAGGCAAAGCTCTGTGTTGATGATTTCGATATCACGGATGGGGTCAACGCCGCCCTCTACATGAGTGATGTCGTCATCCTCAAAGCAGCGGACAACATGGGCAATGGCGTCTACCTGACGGATATGCTCCAGGAACTGGTTGCCAAGACCTTCACCGGAGGAGGCGCCCTTGACCAGACCGGCGATATCGACAAAGGATACGGCGGCCGGGGTAGTCTTCTTGGAGTTGTACATATCGGTGAGAACCTTCAGACGGGGGTCGGGAACATCCACGACACCTACATTCGGCTCGATGGTGCAGAAGGGATAGTTGGCAGCTTCGGCACCGGCTTTTGTTATTGCATTGAAGAGGGTGGACTTGCCGACATTAGGCAGTCCGACGATTCCTAATTTCATTAAAGTTTTCTCCTGACAGGTTTATTTTATTCGTTGCCGTCCCAGCAGTAGGTGCAGAGCTTATCCTTGCCGATGCCGACGGATTCCAGCATATCGTCAAGACGATGGAACCGCAGGGAGGTGAAGTTCAGCTTCTTGCAGATGCCGTCTACCATCTTCTGGTACTTCTCGGAGTCGGGGTCGGCGTATTCCTTTACCAGCTCGGCGGTAGCGGGCTTGCCTTCAAGCTCTTCGATGACTACGCGGCTGATAAGCTCCATCTCGGAGTTGGAGCGGGAGAAGTTCAGATACTTGCAGCCGAAGAGAAGCGGTGGGCAGGCGGGACGAATATGGACTTCCTTTGCACCGCTGGCATAGAGGAATTCGGTGGTTTCACGAAGCTGGGTGCCGCGGACGATAGAATCATCGATGAGGAGCAGACGCTTGCCCTTGATGAGATCGTGAACGGGGATGAGCTTCATGTGGGCAACCTGATTGCGGACCTTCTGATTGGTCGGCATGAAGGAACGGGACCAGGTCGGGGTGTACTTGATGAAAGGACGGGAGAAGGGGATGCCCTTCTCGTTGGCATAGCCTACTGCGTGGGCTGTACCGGAGTCGGGGACACCGGCAACGATGTCAACATCTACACTGTCGCGGCGGGCCAGTAGCTTGCCGCAGTTGTAGCGCATCTGCTCTACGCTGATGCCCTCGTAGCTTGCAGCGGGATAGCCGTAGTAGACCCAGAGGAAGGTGCAGACACGCATCCTGTTGTTGGGGGAATAGAGGGGCTTGAAGCCGTCGGAGTCGAAGACGACGATTTCACCGGCCTTCAGCTCATAGACGGGATGATAGCCGAGATTGACACCGGCGAAGCTTTCGAAGCTGGCACATACACCGTCATCCTTCTTGCCAAGGACGATGGGGGTGCGGCCGTATTTATCGCGGGCGGCGTAGATTCCCTTCTCGGTGAGAATCATGAGGGAAAGGGAGCCGTCGATAGTATCAAGGGCATACTTGATGCCTTCGATGAGATTCTCTTTCTGGTTGATGAGGGCGGCTACCAGCTCGGTGGAGTTGATTTCGCCGTTGCGCATTTCAAAGAAATGTGCTTTTGTCTCGATTATTTCAGAGACGAGCTTCTCAGCATTGTTTATCTTGCTGACGGTAGTGATGGCATAGGTGCCGTGGTGAGAACGGACGAGAACAGGCTGTCCCTCATAGTCGGAGATGCAGCCGATACCGAGGTTGCCTTCAAGACGGTCAAGATCCTTCTCGAACTTTGAGCGGAAGGGGGTGTTCTCAATGTTATGAATGGAGCGGGCAAAACCTGCTTCCTCGCCGTATACAGCCATACCGCCGCGACGGGTACCGAGATGGGAATGATAGTCCGTACCGAAGAACAAATCGGTAATGCAACTACCCTTTGATGCTACACCAAAAAAACCGCTCATAATTCCTGTGGCCTCCTGAATGATACTCTGAAATAAAGATTGATTTCTTACAATAATAAAGAAACGGAAAAATACCGAAAGTATTTTACCACAAAGATTGTGGGTTTCACAATCTTTTCGGGCGAATAAAGATATTTTATTTGGGATGTTGGGATGTCAGCGGGTTATTTCGTAAATATCCACTGCATCACCCTCGCCGCATACCTGTCCCTGACTGGTAGAGTACAGGCGGCGTCCGTCTGGACTGATGGCCAGGCCTACAGGGAAGGAGTCGGCGCCGACGGAGGTGACAACCTGCATGGACTGGGCATCGACTACATAAATCTCCGACTCGCCGTAGCAGGCAGCGAATATATAGCGTCCGTCCGGAGACAGGGCGATAGTACGGGCACTGCTTCCTACGGCACAGTTCTCCCAGCTGTCGATATACATGCTGTCGGGATTTATTGCCTCAGCGATAAATTTATCCAGCCGGACGCGCTGGACATAACCGGCGGCGTTGACGCTCAGGTATAGCCAGCCGTCCTTTATTACCAGGTGACGGACATTGGGCATCATGCCCATGACCCGGCCGAGATAGCGGCGGGCAGATAAATCGACTACGGCGATGCCGCCGTCTCCGCCCATACAGCCTACCAGCAGATACTTATTGTCGGGGGTGAAGACGGTACCGCGGAGAGCATAGCCGCTGTCATTATCCCTGTCTACGGGGACGGTCAGAGAATAGTTCAGCGGGAGCTCATAGTCAACGATGAATTTGTCTATGTAGTGCCAGTCCTCCGGTTTGTCGGAGGAGCAGTCGATAAGACCGATGGTGTTGTCCCCCCAGCAGGACACGGCAATTTTTGTTTCATCAGGAGAGGTAGCAACCATTTTTGGCAGGGGGCCTGTCTCCATAAGCCGGATTATCCTATTGGTAGTGGTGTCGATGACTGCCAGGGCCGAGGGGTCCTGAGCGTTGATGTCATAGAGCCGACGATAGTAGGGTACCCACAGGTATCGCCCTTTGTGGCTGAAGGTAGCCTCTACCGGCTTTCCCATAAAGTGATTGTCCTGTGGATAGTGGGTGAACTCATAAAACTCCGACAGGGGTGCCCAAAGATGGTCGCTACTCTCGTCGAGATGGTGGCTGATTTCTGCCAGCTTTTTGTCGGTCCTGGCATCGTAAACGATGGTGAGCCCAGCCTCAAGGGCGTTTACATAATACTTGCTGCCGTCCGGATGGACGTTAACGCTCTTTGGGGAGTTGACGGCAGTATCGAGAAATTCACCGTAGTCATCATAGAACTGTTTCTTGTTGACGAGGCGAATGGAGATGCTTCCGTCGGGAGCGGAAGCCTGTTCCTCACCGGGATAGGGATGATAGACGACACGGGCCGGTGTCGGGGCAGGAGCCTCTGCAGCTGGCGAGGCCGGCTCGGCGGGAGCGGCGGCGCAGAGCGTCGGGAGCAGCAGGCCGCCCATGATAGCTGCTACAAAAAAATTTTTATGTAGATTATGCATAGTGTGCCTCCAGGTTGTTTGAATGTACCTGTACATAATAGCACAATGACATGTTTTTTGCGAGAAGTCTCCCCTCTCTGGGAGGTGGGCTGCTAAGCAGTTCGGAGAGGGAAGGTGCTTTTTGTCTGACCAAGCGAATAAGGTCTGATGAAAACACGCTCTCGCTCGATAATCAACATAACGGTTTTCTTACAGACCTCATTCGCATGGACATACATATAGGAGAAAATGCTTTGCATTTTTTGAAAGACGGCGTTATAACGGCTGAAGCCGTTGAACGCTAATAGGATAAATTGCGTTGCAATTTCTGAAAGACGGCGTTATAACGACTAAAGTCGTTGAACGCTAATAGGATAAATTGCGTTGCAATTTCTGAAAGACGGCGTTATAACGACTGAAGCCGTTGAACGCTAATAGGATAAATTGCGTTGCAATTTCTGAAAGACGGCG
>JAFNYY010000090.1 GCA_017383125.1 Schwartzia sp. (in: firmicutes) | reverse complement strand
CCTCTGCGGTCATGGCCTTTATTCTTCTAGCCAGGTCTTCATCGAGACGGGAGAAATCGTCGAGCCGCCAGCCCCAGTTCCCCTCCGGTGTACCGGGGATATTCATCCGGGCATCGGTGCCCAGCGCAAGAATGTCCTGCAGCGGGACGACCGTAAGGCGGGCCGCTCTCCCGTATATATAGCAGATAGCGGCCATTGCTACTTCCGAGTCCTCCGGCGGCTCTCCGGTGTCTGCCGCCGGCAGCCCCAGCTCCTTAAGCACTAGGGACAAGGCCCGTGGGTCAGATTTCTCCCCCTGCCGGAGTCCGTCCAGCCAGCCGATTATCGTGTCGTTGTCATGGGTGCCGGTATAGACGACAGTGTTCTCATCGGTATTCAGTCCGGCTGTGTGCTGGTCGGTCTCCCCCAGCTCGAACTGCAGTATCCTCATTCCCGGAAGACCCAGCTCCTTTCGCAGCGCTATTACCTCCGGTGTGAGCGTTCCCAAATCCTCGGCGATGATTTTCACCTGACCGAGGTTTTCATATATCGCGGCAAAGAGCTTCGCTCCCGGGCCCTTCACCCATCTGCCCTCCATGGCGGTCGCAGCGTCTCCGGGAATTTCCCAGAAGGCCTCCAGCCCTCGGAAGTGATCAATCCTCACTCTGTCAACGAGTGTGAACAGACGGCGAAGCCGCTCTATCCACCAGCGGTATCCGTCCTGCTCCATCCTCTGCCAGCTGTACTGGGGATTGCCCCACAGCTGACCCTGCTCGCTGAAGTAGTCGGGGGGCAGCCGGCTACTGTATGAGGTGTACCGTCATCATTCAGGTCGAAGTACTCCGGGTGCGCCCAGACATCCGCACTGTCGGGAGCCACGAACAGGGGCAAGTCACCCAGTGTTTCCACACCTTTGCCTGCGGCGTATTCCCTGAGCCGCTTCCACTGGCTGTCAAAAATCCGCTGAGCAAATTTTTCGTATTCTATCCCGTCAGCTAAGAGGGCGGCGTATTTTTCCATAGCCGGCCGACGGCGTTTCCTTATATCCTCCGGCCATTCTGTCCAGCTGCAGCCGAAGTGCTTTTTCAGCGCCATGTAGAAGGCGTAGTCCGGCAGCCAGTAGCTGTCATCGGCATTCTCCGTGATGTCATCGTCTGTCCTCCCCGGCCGGTGAATATTCCCGTAGGCGGTGCGGAGCAGCCTCTCCTTGAAAGCGGCGGCAAGCTCATAGTCAACCCGCTGCCGCGGCTCCCGTCCGGAGAGCATTTCGGCCGATATCGCTGACAGCTCGTCAGCGGTCAGCAGGCCGTCCTCTACCAGCATTTCCGGACTGACGAGAAGTGTGTTTCCGGCAAAGGCCGAAGGGGAACGGTAAGGAGAAAACGCCTCGTCCACCTCAGTCAAGGGGAGTATCTGCCACACCGACTGTCCTGCCGCCGCCAGAAAATCCACGAAGGCTCTGGCTCCGTTCCCGATGTCACCGATAGGATATTTGCCGGGAAGAGATGTGGGATGCAGGAGGATGCCGGCTTCACGATGGTATTTTCCCGCCAGTCTTTTTTCCCTCAGGATGACTCCCTGAAGGGGAGGAAGGGTGAAGTGCAGGTAGCCGTAGGAAATGGACAGGGTTTTCCCACAAGAGCAGTCCCCATCCTTTGCTCCGGTCTCTCCCGCTGTGGTAAATACTACTTCAAAATCATTGGCCGCAAAGGCAGACACCTGCAGATCGAACTCCGTGCTGTCTGTCTTACTCCGGTTTATTGCGGTAAGGAATACTGCATTTTCCGCCGGCTCCCCGAACATATCCTGTCCGTCCCTCACACATCGGAGGAAAGCAAAGCCTTCGCCCCCGGTGCGGATAAGATGCAGAGTACCTGTCTGAAGGACAGTATTCTCATTTCTCAGCTTCGCCAGGCTCCTGTACCATTCCCGCTGAGCGAGGCGGCTCCCCTCCGTCAGCTCCCACTGGTAGGGGCGGCGGTTTACCGGGTCACGGTGTCCCTCCATGGCAATCTCGTCACCATAGTATATGCAGGGTACTCCGGGGAAGGTGAACTGCCACAGGGCGGCAAGGCGGCTGCGGGTCATACCCAGCTCCCGCTGCTCAGCGGACAGGCGGTATTCCCTCTGCTCCTCTGCCGTCATTCCGTCAGCCGAGGGAGCCTCACCAAGCAGAGTCACCATACGCTCTACATCGTGACTGGACAGAAGGTTCATCATAGCCGCCAGATTTTCGGCGGGGTAGTTCTCCAACAGATTCATCAGCCGATTGTAAACAGCGCTGCTGTCATTGCCTGGCTGTCCCAGCAGGAAATCAATGATTATTTTCCGCAGGGGGTAGTTCATTGCTCCGTCCAGCTCGTGCCCTGAGAGGTAGGCCCGCTGACGGCTGTAGCTTATTTTATTGGATGCGTCCTCCCAAACTTCACCGATGAGGACGGCATCCCTGTCGGTATTCTTCAGCTCCTTGTAGAAGCTACGGGAAAACTCCGGCGGCAGCTCGTCGATAACATCAAGCCGCCAGCCCCTGACCCCGGCCCGAAGCCAATGGTGAAGGACGCTGTCCTTCCCGTGAATGATGAAGTCCTGATAGCTACTGCTGCATTCGTCTACATTGGGAAGGTTTTTGAACCCCCACCAGCTGTCATATTTGTCCCGGTCTTCCGCAAAATTTTCAAACCGGTACCAGCTATGGTAGGGAGATTCCTCGGACTGATACGCCCCCAATGTATCGTAGCGTCCGTCCCGATTGAAGTAGCGGCTGTTCATACCGGTATGGCTGAATACGCCGTCAAGAATGACAGCTATGCCCCGCTCCTTTGCTGCAGTCAGAAGGTGCGTGAAGGCTTCATTGCCGCCCAATATATTGTCCACCGTCAGATAGTCCGAGGTATCATAGCGGTGATTTGATTCCGACTCGAATATGGGATTGAAATAGATGACGCTGACGCCAAGCTCTCTCAGATAGTCAAGCTTCGATTCCACACCGGCCAGATTGCCGCCGAAGAAGTCATAGGCGATTACATCATCAGTCTTCGGATCACGATAGTAGCAGGGCTCGTCCTGCCAGCTGCCCCGATAGACGGCGCCCTTCTTCTCAATCAGCTCATTTCCTGCCCGGCAGAACCGGTCGGGGAAAATCTGATACATGACGGCGTGCTTAAACCAGTCGGGAGTCTTTGCTCCCCGGTCGTAGACCGTTATCTGATAGGATGGTGGCTCGTGGTCATAGGTGCAGCCTTCGCCGGCCTGCTGCTGCGGGTTGTTTCCGTAGTAAAGACGGCCTCTGTCAGCTTTCTCCACAATAAAGTAATACCAGAGAAGGGTTCCCTCCTCCGGCATCTTCACCACGGCTCTATAGTATGCCACTCTGCCCCCTTCACCTGTCTCCGTCATAGGGACGACACGCTCACCAGCTTCGTCCGTCCACAGGCGCACAAAGACTCCGGCAGCAGTCTCATCCCCCTCAAGAGACAGAGAGAGCATTACATCACTGCCGGCCTCAGCCGCTCCAAAGGGCTGACGATATACGGGCAAGTGGGAATCGTGGCATATTTTTAACATTATAGTCTTCCTCAATGTAATTGCCAGTGAATACAGTCTGTAAGAAAACCGTTTATTCACGCCGGTACTTAGCGACCTGCGAATATGCATATGAAACAGGAGCTTAGTACCGCTGCGTGAATAACCGAGTGCAAGCGTGTTTTCGTCAGACTATATTCACTGGCTCATTTTTATTTATCAGCTCAATTTTATTCTGTCAATCGGCGATAGAGTGCCGCATACTCTCCGGCACTCTTGGCCCAGCTGAAATCCGCCTCCATGGCATTCCTCATGACGCTGCTCCGCAGCTCGTAGTCCTCACAGACTCCCAGAGCCCGACGAATGGCATAAAGAAAATCATGGGCGTTGTAGCTTTCAAAGGTAAATCCGGTACCGGTAAGATTCAGCTTGTCAAAGGGTACTACTGTATCCCTCAGACCGCCGATGGCGTGAACTACCGGAATGGCTCCGTAGCGCATGGCAATGAGCTGACTGAGGCCGCAGGGCTCAAAGACGCTGGGCATCAGGAACAGGTCTGCCGCCGCATATGTCCGGCGGGACAGCTCATCGGAGAAGCCGATATTCACGGATACCCGTCCGGGGAAACGCCAGGCAAGTCCCATGAACCAGTCCTCGTAGAACTTGTCACCGGTGCCGAGTACGACAAGCTGCACCTTATCTGTCCGCAGCAGCTCATCCATTGTCCGCACGCAGAGGTCAAAACCCTTCTGCTCCACCAGACGGCTGATGATAGCCAGCATAGGGATGCTACGGTTTTCCTCCAGTCCAAGCTGCTTCTGCAGCTCCTGCTTGTTGTCCAGCTTTTTGTCGATGGTACGGATGTTGTAGGTGTGATACAGGCATTTATCATTTTCCGGATTGTACATATCTCCGTCGATTCCGTTCGTTATGCCCGTCAGGTCACCGGCCCGCTGACCCAGCAGCCCATCCAGCCCCTCACCGAAATAGGAGTAGCGAACCTCCTCCGCATAGGTGCGGCTGACGGTAGTGATGTGGTCACAGCAGACGATGGCACTCTTCATATAGTTCAGTGCGCCGCTCTGCTCCAGCACACCGCTGTCAAAGAGGGCGCGGTCGAGACCAAGGACATCCGTGACATAGTCGGGATTGAATACGCCCTGATACTTCAGGTTGTGGATGGTGAATACGGTCTTAATATCTCTGTAGCGCTCGTCGCCGCTGAAGTCATATTTCAGATACGGAGCAATCATTGCGGTATGCCAGTCGTTCAGATGGATGACCTCCGGCCAGAAATCCATAGCCGGCAGGAGGGACAGGACACCGCGGCAGAAGAAGGCAAAGCGCTCGGCATCATCATCGTAGCCGTAAAGCTTCTCCCGCTGAAAATAGTCTCCGTTGTCCACGAAGTAATATTTCACGCCGTCATGCTCCAGCATATCAAGCCCGATATATTTCTGACGCCAAGCCAGCTGGATGCTTCCGTCGTATATATGCTCCATCCGGCAGCGCATTTCCTCCGGGATGCTTTGGTATTTGGGAATTATCACTACCGGCTGTATATTTTCTGCCATAAGGGCTTTCGGCAGTGAGCCTGCTACATCGGCGAGGCCGCCGGTCTTCACAAAGGGAACCGCTTCGGACGCCACAAAAAGGACATTCAGTTTTTTCTCTGCCACTAAAACCACTCCTCGTCACTCGTTGCTTTTCTCTGACTCAGGGACACCGGGTTTAATCTTCCGTAAATATATTGCCGACAGGGGCGGCAATGTAATCTGTATACTGTAGTCTTTACCCATGTGGGGGACGGCTTCAGCCGTGAAGTCTCCTTCGTTCTGTACTCCGGAGCCACCATAGCAATACAGATCACTGTTGAATACTTCTCTGTAAACTCCCCTTTTCGGCACCGCCAGTCTGTATCCCTGACGCACCTCCGGGGTGAAGTTTATCACGGCGATAATGAAGTCGTCATGATCATCAGTACGGCGCTGGAAGGCGATAATACTGCGCTCTGCGTCGTTGCAATCAATCCACTCAAAGCCCTCGTAATCGCAGTCTATATCCCAGAAGGCTCTGTTCTTCACATAGAATTCATTGAGGGCCTTGCTGTAGCGAAGCATTTCCTCATGCTTCGGGTATTTTTCCGTCAGATGCCAGTCGAGGCTGTCATCATACTTCCATTCGATGACCTGACCGAACTCTCCTCCCATAAACAGCAGCTTCTTGCCGGGATGCGCCATCCAGTAGCCGTAGAAGGCTCTAAGGTTTGCAAATTTCTGCCAGTAGTCGCCGGGCATTTTGTCCAGCAGGGATTTCTTGCCGTGTACCACCTCATCGTGGGACAGCGGCAGGACATAGTTTTCATTGAAGGCGTACATTATGGAGAAGGTGAGCTTGTCGTGATTCCACTTCCTGTAGATGGGATCAAGGGCCATGTAGCGAAGCATATCGTTCATCCAGCCCATGTTCCACTTGTAGTTGAAGCCCATGCCTCCCATGTATATAGGGCGGGACATTTTCGGCCAGTCGGTAGCCTCCTCGGCTATCATCAGAGCCTCGGGATGGTACTTGAACACGGCTTCGTTCAGCTTGTGGATGAACTCTATTGCCTCCAGATTGCCGTTTTCGCCGTACTTATTTGGCTGCCACTCTCCGTCTTTGCGGCCGTAATTGAGATACAGCATATTGCCTACCGCATCGATGCGGAGTCCGTCGATATGGTATTCCTCCAGCCAGAACATCGCGGAAGATATGAGGAAGCTCCTGACCTCGGTGCGTCCGTAGTCGAAGTTTACGGTACCCCATTCCCGGTTTTCTGACCGCTGCTCGTTGTCAGACTCATAAAGATTGCGTCCGTCGAAATGATACAGTCCGTGGGCGTCCTTGCAGAAGTGACCGGGTACCCAGTCCATAATCACGGCGATGCCCTTCTGATGGGCCCGGTCAATGAGATACATCAGGTCCTCCGGCCGGCCGTAGCGGCTGGTGGCGGCGAAGTAGCCTGTTCCCTGATAACCCCATGAACCGCCGAAGGGATGCTCTGCCAGCGGCATCAGCTCCAGATGGGTGTAGTTCATTTCCACACAGTAGTCGATGAGGTGCTGTGCCAAATCCCGATAGCTGAGAGTCTCGCCGTCGGGTGTCCTCCGCCATGAGCCGAGATGCACCTCATATGTGAGCATGGGACGGCCGTAGGAGGACTTACCCTTCTTCTCCTGCTGCCATTGGTCATCATGCCATTCGTACTCGCCGAAATCGTAGACCCGGGAGGCGGTCTGCGGCGGTACCTCTGCGCAGAGGGCAAAGGGGTCAGCCTTCAGGATTCGGCTGTCCGGGGCAGCGCCCTGCGGCAGGATGGAATATTTATATATTGTCTCCTTGCCCAGGCCGCAGACGAAACCGGCCCATATTTCTCCGTCAGACTGACGGGTAAGAGGGTTTGCCATTGGGTTCCATTCGTTGAAGTCGCCGACTACGCTGACCTCCGCCGCATTCGGAGCCCACACGGCGAAGCGGACTCCCACCTTGCCGTTTTCCTCCATGGGATGCGCTCCCAGCAGACGGTATGCGTGGAAGTTCGTGCCCTGATGGAACAGATAGAGGTCAAAATCCTCTATGGCCGATGGTTTCACAAAAGCTCCCCCTTCAAATTCATATCAATAGCCGTAGGGCCGCAGCGGCTCTATAGGCTTCTCTTTCCTTGTCCCCTGTATCTCCAGCGGACTTATGCGCCAGATGTCTCTGGCGTACTCTCTTATAGTGCGGTCCGACGAGAAGAAGCCGGAGCCGGCAATATTTATCGCAGAGGATTTCAGCCAGGCGTCACGCTGTCCGTAGCGGCGGACGATTTCCTCGTGGGCGTCGCGATATGCCCCGAAGTCCTTGAGGATGAAATACTCATCATTGTGGTTGAGCAGGTAGTCACGGAGGGAGCCGAAGTCGCCGTAGGTACCGTCCGTAAGCTGGTCAACCACCCGGCGCAGACCGGCGTTGCCGTTGTATTCGTTCCAGGCTGAGTACATACCGTTGCGGTAGAAGCCGATGACCTCGTGGGCCCGCAGACCGAAGATTACGCAGTTGTCCTGACCGACGATGTCACAGATTTCTACATTTGCTCCGTCCATCGTGCCGAGGGTGATGGCACCGTTCATCATGAATTTCATGTTTCCGGTACCGGAAGCCTCTTTGCTGGCGGTGGAAATCTGCTCGCTTATATCGGCGGCGGGATATACAAGCTCGCCTACCGATACGCCGAAGTTCACCAGGAATACGACCTTCATCCGGCCGCGAACCAGCGGATCGTTGTTTACCTTTTTTGCTACTGCGTTGATAAGGCGGATGGTCTCCTTGGCAATGTAGTAGCCGGGAGCCGCCTTGCCGCCGAAGAAGTAGGTGATTGGCTGCACATCGTACTCCGGGTCATTTTTCAGCCGGTCATACTGATACATAATGTGCAGGATATTCATCAGCTGGCGCTTATAGGAATGGATTCTCTTGACCTGTATGTCAAAGATGGACTCGGGGTCGATTATCAGGTCGTTGTACTTCGCCACATAGGCTGCCAGCTCGTCCTTGCGTCGGCACTTCACTTGTTCCAGCTTATCCCGGAAGGAGGCATCATCAGCGAAGGGCTTCAAATCCTCCAGACGCTCCGGAGCCTTCCGCCAGACCGGGGAAATAGTTTCGTCCAGCAGGTCGGCAAGCTGGGGATTGGCGGCAATGAGCCAGCGGCGGTGGGTGATGCCGTTTGTCTTGTTGTTGAATTTACCGGGGTAGAATTCGCTGAATTTCTGCATCGTCTCACGGCAGAGAATTTCCGAGTGAATCTTGGCAACGCCGTTTACGCTGTGGCTGCCCACTACGGAAAGTCTGGCCATGTGGACGCTGCCGTCCTGAATGATGGACATGGCCCGTACCCGCTCCTCGTCACCGGGATAGCGGCGGCGGACATCGATAAGGAAGCGGCGGTTTATCTCCTCGATAATCATGTAGATACGGGGGATAAAGCGCTTCACCATCTCTACCGGCCACTTCTCCAGTGCCTCCGGCATGATGGTGTGGTTCGTATAGGCAATCATCCGGTGGGTAGTTTCCCAGGCCGGCTCCCAGTCCATGCCCTGCTCGTCAACGAGGATACGCATTATTTCCGCTACGCAGAGGGCAGGATGGGTATCATTGATATGGATTTCTACCCGGTCGGGGAGCTGTACAGGCTTTACGCCTTCCTTCAGATGATGCTCCACTATGCTCTGAACGCCGGCGGATACGAAGAAGTATTCCTGCACCAGACGCAGCGCCCGTCCTTCATAGGTATTGTCATTGGGATAGAGGAATTTGGTGATATTCTGCACAGAATCATAGTACTGATGGTGTGCAGCCACCTGCTCCTCAGTCATGACCATGTTGGTCTGGAAGTCCTCGTCCACCTCGCTGTTCCACAGGCGGAGAGTATTGACGGTAGAATTGTCATAGCCGACCACCGGCACATCGTAAGGGACAGCCAGCACCTTGTAGCCGCCCTCGTGAACGAGCTTCAGGGAGCCGTCCTCGTTCTCCGTCATGTAGGCGTTGCCGCCGAAGTGGACATGGACGGATTTGTCCGGCTTGCGATATTCCCAGGCAAAGGCGTTTTTCAGCCAGTTGTCCGGTATCTCTACCTGATTTCCGTCGAGAATATGCTGCTCAAACAGACCATAGCGGTAACGGATACTGCAGCCGTTGCCCGGCAGGCCGAGAGATGCCATAGAGTCAATGAAGCAGGCAGCCAGACGGCCGAGGCCGCCGTTGCCAAGACCGGCATCCCGCTCTTCGGGGATAAGCTCATCCAGCTCTACCCCCAGCTCCTTCAGCTGCTCCTCTACCTCCTGGCGAATACCAAGGTTTACAAGGTTTGTATTCAGGAGACGCCCCAGAAGAAATTCCACGGAGAAATAGTAGACCTGCTTTACCCCGCGGTCCTTGTAGGCCCGGTTTGTCTTGATCCAGTTTCCCGAAACATACTGCTTCACGGTAGCTGCCAGAGTCTGATACAGCTCCTCCTTACTCAGGTCGTTCAGGTCACGACCGTAGAGCGTTCTGGCCGTTATGATGAACCGGTCCTTGAAGTCCTTCATCTGCGGTCTTTTCGATTCGATAGCCAATAAATTTCCCTCCCGGTAAAGAAAGCGATTGTTAAATCGTGATGTCCTTACCAATAATCATCGGATAGTTGAAGGCGCCGCTGAGACGCTTGTCTTCTGTAATGACGACATTCTTGTCCAGAATGGCGTTTGAAATCTGGGCACCGGCATGGATGACTGCATCCTGCATGATGATACAGTTTTTCACGACCGCCCTTTCCTCAACCACTACTCCGCGGAAGAGGACGCTGTGGTCAACCTTGCCGCGAATCGTGCAGCCGTTGGCAGCCAGCGTGTCGCTGACCTCGGCGGTAGACTTGTACTCTACCGGAGCCTTGTCTCTCAGCTTCGTGTAGACGGTGCGCTCACCCATGAACAGCTCTTCCCACACGGCCGGGTCCAGCATCTCCATGCTGACGCGGTAGTAGGTCATGGTGGAGCCAATGGTGACAGCATAGCCTTCATGCTCATAGCCGACGGCGATGTATCTGTCTCCCATGGTCATCAGCGCATCCCGGAGGAAATCTACTCCGCCATGCTCGTAGGAGGTGGTGACCAAGTCAGCATATACCGACTTCTTCATCAGGTAGATGCCCAGTCCCACATTTTCTCCGGCCCTCACGCTGGACTTCAGAGCGATATCCGTCACCACATTGGTCCCCTGAGTCACCGTCAGCACCGCACCGGAATCATTTTTGTTATCCCTTGCCTTGGTGTAGACGACTGCGATGTCGGCTCCTGATTCCTCAAGGAAGTCATATACCGGCGTGAAATCCATATTGTAAACGATATCGCCGCCCACCAGGAGTACATAGTCCTCCTCGCTCTGATTGACGAAGTCCATATTGTCATAGGCACTCATGATGTTGCCGAGACAGCTGCGCTCACCGTCAATGGTGGGCGGCAGATAAATAAGGCCCTTGCGCTTTCTGGCCAGATCCCAGTCCTTACCGCTTCGCACATGGTCCAGGAGAGAGCGGGAACGGGGCGGCAGCATGATGCCCACATTGTCCACTCCGGAGTTTACCAGATTGGACAGGCTGAAATCAATGAGGCGATAACGGCCGGCAATGGGGATTGCACCGATAGGACGCTTCGCGGTAAATTCTTTAATCTGGGAATTATCCTGAACAAGGCTGATTATGCCCAATACATTCTTCATGACTTTTCCTCCCCTCAGCCCTGTGCGCCGGAAGCCTTGACGACTTCGCCTTCCGCTACGACCGCAATTTTTCCCGGCTCGCCCTTCACTACCGCGCCCGGCTCAACCACCGCATTGGAGGCGATGATTGCATACTCTACTTTGGCCCCCTCGCCAATCTTGGCAAAGGGCATTACTACGGAGCTTTCGATTTCGCTGCCGCGGGCTACCCGGACACCGGGGAATACTACTGAGCCGACTACCGAGCCGAGAATCTGAGCACCTTCGCTTATCATTGCCCGGCTCACCGTTGCCTCCTTGCCCACATAGTGAGGGGGCATGGAGAGGTTGCTGGAGCTTATCTGCCATTTTCCGTCTGTGTCGATGGGTGGCTCGTCCTCCAGCAGGTCCATGTTTGCCTGCCAGAGGCTCTCGATGGTACCTACATCCTTCCAGTAGCCTTCGTAGGCGTAGGAGAACATCCGGGCCTTGTCTGCCAGCATCTTGGGGATGATGTCCTTGCCGAAGTCATGGCTGGAGTTTTCCAGTCCAGCATCCTCCTCAAGATACCTCACGAGGAAGTCTTTGTTGAAAATGTAAATGCCCATGGAGGCCAGATTGCTCTTTGGCTGGGGCGGTTTCTCCTCAAACTCGGTGATCCGGCCCGACTCATCGGTGTTCATAATGCCGAAGCGGGGAGCTTCATCCCAGGGCACCTCAAATACGCCGATGGTAGCCTCTGCGCCGTTGGCGATGTGGCTGTCCAGCATCTTGGAATAGTCCATGGTGTAGATGTGGTCACCGGAAAGGATAAGCACATATTCCGGATCGGACAGCTCGATGAAGTTTATATTCTGATATATGGCGTCGGCTGTCCCCTTGTACCAGTCGGCACCCTTCTCACGGGCGTACGGCGGCAGGATGAAAACACCGCCCTCGTGACGGTCAAGGTCCCACGCGCCGCCGGTGCCGAGATAGTTGTTCAGCTCCAGCGGCCGATACTGTGTCAGAACGCCAACTCGCTTGATGCCGGAGTTGGCACAGTTGGACAACGGAAAGTCGATAATCCTGTACTTACCGCCAAACATTACTGCAGGCTTTGCCACTGACTTCGTCAGGACACCGAGACGGCTGCCCTGACCACCGGCCAGAATCATGGCCAGACATTGAATCTTCATAGATTTCCCTCCCCGAAAATATGCGTGCCGGCTCTTTTCCCTGCCGGCGACTTTTATTTTTATCCGCAGAGTTCTCTTTATGTACTGTCTGATAAATCTACAAACCTACCCAAATATAATTATTCTATATTTTTGTTGTCTTTTCCTGCTTTATCTTTGAAAGGATTTTATAAATTACGGCTCATTCTTGGGCAAAATGTCTGTCAGAAACCCGCCTCCGCTCAATTTATTCACCCAGCGGTGCCAAGCTCTGCCGCCGCTTCCCTCGGCAACCGCTAAGCACCGGCGTTCATAACGGTTTCTTTACAGACATTTTTGCCCAAGAGCTTAACGATACGAGAAAAGGGACTGCGAAAAAATGAGCAATCATTTTTCACAGTCCCTTTGAATTATTTGTATTTAATTACTGACCGACGGCAGTCATGGCATTCTTAATCTTCTGAGCCATACCCTTCATCTTGGCGATGGATACTGCGCAGACAGCTACGCGGACGCCCTTCTTGAGGGGAACTGCGAAGATGAGGTCGTCGTGGAGCTTGTCGCAGACGGCACCCGGGTCAACAGACGGGATGGAGAGGAAGAAGCCGGCCTTGTACGGAAGAGCGTTGAGGCCGCAGGCCTTTGCCTCCTCCATGAAGATTGCGCCACGCTGCTTGATGATTTCATAGTACTCAGCACGCTCCTTCTCGAACTGAGCCAGGAGAGCCTTGTCCTGCTGAATGGTGGTGAGGACAGTCATGGCACCGCGGTTGCAGTTGGACCAGGTGGCACGACTGGAGAACTTAACGGCATCGGCAAACTCATCGATGACAGCCTTGGACTGGGTGAGTCCGATGATAGCGCCGCAGCGCTGGCCGTACATGGTGTAGCCCTTGGACATGGAGAATGCGAAGAGAATCATGACATTCTCCGGCATACCCTCGAACATCTTCATGAACTTGCGGGTCTCGTTCTTCTCACCGGCATAGTCGATGTAGGCGATATCAACGAGGACGGTTACCTTCTTGCCCTTGGCAGCCTGAGCCTTGACTACATCAATTACCTGACCCCAGTCCTCTTCGCTGAGGCTGTAGCCGGTAGGATTGTGAGCCGGAGTGTTGATAATGACCAGCAGGGATTCCTGCTTGCCGAGAAGCTCCTCTACCTTGGCGGTGAAGCCTTTGATATTGAAGTTCTGCTGAGCATCGAACAGCTCATAGGTGGCCAGCTTGCGGCCCTGCTCCTGGCAGAGTACGCTGTAGGGGCCCCAGTACCAGTCGCTGGTGAGGACTTCGTCGCCAATCTCAGAATAATTGGCAATAGCGTGATGGATGGCACCGGTACCGCCGGCAGTAGCGCAGGCAGCGGTGTAGCCCTGCGGACGCATATCAGCGAAGGTCAGGTCAACAACGGTGTCAAGGTAGCCCGGCAGACCGGTGATGGGTGCGTAGGCAATAGCATCAGTAATCGGGAGAGCACGGAATACTTTTTCCATGGTAGGAATGCAGGCAAGCTTCTCCTGCTCATCCATGATAGCACCGATGGTGGCATTGGTTACTTTGTCGGCACCGACCTTGGCGGCTGCAGCCTGGCAGGCGGCACTGGCTCCGAAAATTGCATCGCTAAGCTTCTTGTTAGCGGCATGACTTGCTGCCATAGAAAAAGACATTTTGATATCCTCCCTAAAATCACAAAATATAAGAAAATATAATAGATAACTACAACTTTAGAGTTACCTGCATAGCATAGCACAGAGATGGAAAAAGTCAATCTAATCTATACATGTCCATTGTATACTTGTATTTGACAAATATTCCTCTTTAATGTAATCCTGCATACGTCTCGTGTAAAATGGCAAACTATCCGTTTCAATGTAATATTATGTTGTAGCATTCCAACATTTTGTCCGCTTTCAAATGAAACCAGTCTGCATAATCTTCTTCCTTCATACCCGTCAATTCCGAACTAAAAGAGCCATGCACCACCACATCATATTTCTTTCCTAAGTCACGCAAATATTCTTCCGTTTTCAGTACGCCCGAGTATTTTTCATTCTCACAGAAATGTTTATAAACAGTTGGGTACCACGGATGCAGGTAAAAATCAATTTTTACCCCCTTCTTTTTTAGATAAACTACTAAATTTTCAAACTGCGTTAAATTATCTGTCTGCAAATCAGTAAAACCGGAGCCGAGTTGGTATATCTGCTGTATTCTGATAGCTGTATCGGCTGAGTTATTGTTTTCTTGTATTGACTTCAAACCACTCTCCGAGAAAATGTATCTACCGTTTGGCATAATCTTCTGTTTCTTTTCAATTTCAGCATTATCGGCAACTATTATCTCACGATTATCTTCCTTCAACGATTTCGATATCCCATCGCTCCGCATTTTCTTAAACGACGCCTGAAAATACGCAAAAGAAAACAGCTCTTTGTACTTATAGAATTTATCTTGTTGGCTATTTCCTCTTATATCAGGATTCTTCCCCTGAACTCTTTCCAACGACTTCAATGCATATTCATTTATTGATTTATGTCTGCCATTCTCTGCATTTGTCATAAAAGCCCACGGATCAGTTCCAATGATAATATGCTGCGGTAAGCTCTTGTATTCTTCAAGCATACCAACAACAGCATAATAGTCGCCCAAGTATGCGCCAGACAATCCCGCCACGAAACAGTTTTCAAACGGCCACGGCTCATACATAATGTGGCTTGAACCAATCACTACCGTTTCCGGCGTTCTCTGCATACTTTTAATCATTTCCCGCTTGAATAAACCCTCGTCTAAATTACCGGGTGATTCAATTATCTTACCAGCATTTAACAATGGCACCATTTTCTCAACTATAGACGAATGAAACATATTAGCAGGGTCTATCCTGTAATTCAGCAAGACAATAATCGTATAGACAAGCAAAAAGAACACACCGCACTTTATTATAAATTTACGCATTGCCAATGCCATCCTTTACTAAAATTGAAAATAAATGAAACTTGAACTTTGCAAAGGCATCTTCAAAATTGTATAAAACACAATCGCCAGATAAGCCGCCCAACGAATAATAATATTACTCATCGCAAGCCACTTTTGCACGTCGGTTTTCATCGATACGTAATCATATATCACGAGAACAGCAACCGGCCATGCTATTCCACGCAAAAACGAGGCATTTAACCCAATTGTACTTTTCTTAAACTCTGCCCAGTTTCCAAGGCTAGCCCACAAATTAGAGATAATTAGGCAGAAATCGTTCACACTCGATGCACGAAACATAATCCATGCAATATTACAAAATATAAAAACGCTTATCCCACTAACAATATTACTGAACCGACTTCTGGCGGCAAAGCACTTGCTCAAGCAATTCTCCAAAACTAACACTGCTCCGTGCATTCCTCCCCATAAAATGAAAGTCCAATTCGCTCCATGCCACAAGCCGCTCACAAAAAAAGTCAACATAATATTAAAATAATGGTTCCACTTTGAGCCACGATTTCCACCGAGCGGTATATAAAGATAATCGCGAAACCAAGTAGACAAAGAGATATGCCATCTGCCCCAAAATTCTTTTACAGATGTTGCACAATAAGGGCTCCTGAAATTCGTCATCAACTCTATTCCCAACAACCTTGCTGTTCCAATAGCAATATCTGAATATCCCGAAAAATCGCAATAAATCTGTATTGTAAAAAACACGATTGCACACAGGCAATCAATTCCGGCGCACTTGTCAAGGGATGCATATGCTGCATCAACATATATTGCCAAAACATCCGCTATTGCAAGTTTTTTGAAGAATCCCCACGCCATCAATCGAAGGCCACTCGTTGCCTGTTCATAAGAAAATGCTTTTTCTTTGTTTATCTGCGGCAACAGGGTTTCAGTTCTTTCAATCGGACCTGCTACTAATTGAGGAAAGAAGGAAATAAAAGTAGCAAAGATTCCAAAATGATGCTCTACCGGCACTTTGCGTTTATAGACGTCCAATACATAGCTCAATGTTTGGAATGTGTAGAATGAAATGCCCACCGGCAGTAGAAGATTTAGCGTAATTGGGTGCATTTGTATTGACACAAGTTGCAACATGTGCACTAAATTTTCTGAGAAGAAATTGTAATACTTGAATATAAAAAGTATTCCCAGACAAAGCACCAATGTTACTGCTACAATGCATTTACGCCCACCTTCATTTTTCTCATGCTCCAACAGTCTTCCTGCCAAGTAGGCCGCAAAGGTAGTCAAAAAAATCAACAACACATATTTAGGGTTCCAACTCATGTAGAAATAATAGCTAGACATCAGCAATACACCCCACCGATATTTGTGAGGTAAGCACCAATACAGCACAAATACAATTGGCAAAAAGATTGCAAATGCCCATGAATTAAATAACATCTCTATATCCTTTCAGACAACCTTAAACAATCAACCGTCTTTATACGAGGTAATCCGGCACACTTATCAGCAAGATTTACAAAAAGGTGTACTATATTGCTACAGGAAGTTTATCCAAAAACACAAAAGAGGATAGCCTGCCATAGGAAATGGCAAACTATCCTCTTTTATTGTGTAGTTCCTTATCTCACAAGGTTTTTATCATTTCTTGCACAGGAAAAGTGTGTAATAAGCAAGTATGAAAAATTGATGATTGGTGGTATAATTTTAAGTCAGCAGAGATTTACAAGAAAGTACACTTTCCTGTTGTCTTTGCTTTTATTTTGTCTGTGCAGTCACCCCTGCGAATATCAGAGCAGCCGAACAAGCCGTTTCTGCTTTTATGGTGATTTATTGCAAGAAATCTGTCATTTTTCACCCTAAAATTTAAACTACCTCATCCGTCAGCCTGCAGCTGCCACCTTCCCCAGAACAGGCATAAAAAAACAGGTCTTGCAATTCTGCAAGACCCATTAATCTTTTGTTTGTCAAAACAGCTTATTTCTATCAGCCAATAGCAGCTTTGACCAGCTGGTTTACCAGCTTGCCGTCAGCTTTACCCTTGACTTTCGGCATGAGCTCTTTCATTACTTTGCCCATGTCCTTGGGATCCTTTGCTCCTACGGCAGCGACAGCCTCATCTACCAGAGCCTTTACCTCTGCCTCAGTGAGCTGAGCCGGCAGATACTCCATGAGAATGGCAATATCTGCTTCGTTCTGAGCTACGAGATCCTCACGACCGCCTTTTTTAAACTCCTCAATGGAGTCGCGGCGCTGTTTGACTTCTTTGCTGATGACGGCAAGAACACCTTCGTCGTCGAGCTCGACCCGCTGGTCAATCTCAATCTGACGAATAGCCCCGCGGACCAGTCGGATGACGCTCAAGCACTCTTTTCCGGCCTCGCGAGCCTTCATGGCCTCTTTCATGTCATTAGCGAGCTTTTCCTTCAGGGACATACTATACCTCCGTCATCGGCGCAGCTACGAAAGCTTACGCACGGAATTTACGCTTGCGGGCAGCCTCGGACTTCTTCTTGCGGCGGACACTGGGTTTCTCGTAGTGCTCGCGTTTTCTGACCTCGGCCAAAGTGCCGGCCTTCTGGCAGGTGCGCTTAAAACGACGCAGAGCGCTGTCAATGCTTTCGTTTTTGCCGACTTTTACTTCGTTAGCCATCGTGTTTCCCCCCCTCCACCAAACATGGGGTTGTAGTGTGATACTCATCTATTATACCGAAAATTGCTTGTATTGTCAAACAACTAACTGTAAAATAGACGGCTTCAGAAATTTTTTCTGAAATCAGCCGGGAGGCCAGGCCATATCACGGCCGCCCAGCAGATGGAAATGCAGATGCATGACGGTCTGACCGCCCTGAGCACCGGTATTTGCTACCAGACGGAAGCCATCCTTGAGGCCAAGCTTCTCCACCAGAGCCGGAACAACTTCACCGAGAATATGTCCGGCCAATTCCTTCTCTGCCTTCAAACCAAGTACATTTGCGACATGCTTCTTGGGAATGATGAGGACATGGACAGGAGCCTGCGGCTCAAGGTCATTGAATACTGCTACCTGCTCATCCTCATATACCAGTGCAGAGGGAATCTCCTTAGCGGCTATTTTGCAGAAAATGCAATCATTTGCCATTATTTTCCCCCCTTTTCCTTACAATACATCATTCATACGCACTCATTTAATTAACTAATGATGTGCTGACCTATAACATATTCTAGCTATAGAAGAATATTCCTGCTAGAAGGATAGAAAAATTTGTAAATAATATGTAAGAGCTCCGATGACCACCAGACCGATGACATTGTAGTAGGTGAACATCCGCATATATGCCCCGGCCTGAGCCGGATGCTCCACCACAAAAAGCTTAAATGAAATGACACTGGCCATGGAAGCGATGATGGTACCCATACCGCCCACATTGACTCCTACCAGCAGGGCATCGGCATTTCCCTGGTCGGTAAGTCCCGCCAGCAGCATAGCCGCCGGCACGTTGCTCACCACCTGACTGAGTCCCAACCCTGCCAGATAGGTGCCGCCGGCACTTGACAAAAGGCCGGTCCGTATCAGCTCCACGATATCCGTGTGACTGATGTTGCCGATGAAAATGAAGAATCCCACGAAGGTGACCAGCAGGCTGTAGTCAACCACCCGGAAGAGCCGCCGCTCTGTCACCGCAAAGAACAGTGCGGTAACGGCCAGTGCCGCATACTTGTCCACAAAATGAACAACCGCTCCAATATTCATCAGCAGCAGCGCCAGATAAATCAGCGTCTTCCCCCGCTCCGGCTGTTCCAGTGACGGCAGTGCCAGCTCCAGCTGTCTGCTTCGGGTCACGAAGGTCAGAAGCAGCAGGAACACGATTGCCAGCAGAGTAGACGGCAGCATTGCCCGGAAGAAGCCGGTCAGATCGTAATCGAAGAATGCGTAGAGAAACAGATTCTGCGGATTGCCGGGGGGCGTGGCCATGCTGCCGAGATTTGCCGCCAGCGTCTGGAGGATGATAGGCCGGCTCATGTCCATCCTTATCGTCCGTCCGATGACGATTGCCAGCGGTACGAAGGTGATGAGCGCTACATCATTGGTGACAAACATTGATGAAATATAGGTTACTGTCAGCAATGCCGCCGTCACCTGACGACTGCTGTGGCAGCGGTTCAGCAGCAGTACCGCCAGCCAGTCGAGAAACCGGATGGATTTCAATCCTGCTACCACCAGCATGAGGGAGAACAGTATGCTCAGCACGCCAAAGTCGATATACTCAGGCTTCGGGGTCTGCCAAAAGGAAGAAGCCGCTGCCAGCAATGTCGCCAGGCAAAGGACGGCTTCCTGTTTTACAAATGTTTTTACTTTGTCCATTTTTGAATCGGTCACTTAGTCACATGCTTTGCTCCGGCGTAGCGGAGCTTCCAATATTCGTTGGAAAGGCTGTCTATCCGGATTCCCTTTGAGGAGGATGCGTGGATGAAATTGCCGCCGCCGAGGTAAAGTCCCACATGGGAAATCTCCCGGCGATTCTCGGAGAAGAATACGAGGTCTCCCTTTACAAGCTTCTTCGTATCCGCTACCAGCCGGCCGATGTCGTACTGGTCGTCAGCCGCCCGGGGTACCGAGGTGCCGTGCTTTTTGAAGATGTACATGATATAGCCTGAGCAGTCGAATCCCTTGGGGTCGGCTCCGCCATACATATACTTCACACCGGTATAGCTTTTGGCAGTCTTTATAAGGGCGTCCACCTTTTTTCCCGGAAAAAAGGGGGCTGTTTCCTTGCAGGCAATCTTCATGCTGCCGGTTTTCTTATCGTCCGTCTTACCGGTCTTTTTTTCCTGTTTTTCCTTCTTGTCTTTCTTCGCCTTTTTGGGCGCCTTCTTTGGCTTGGTCGGCTTTGCGGCAGCCGGCTTCGCAGCAGGCGGCTGCGCCGGGGCCGGTTTTGTGATCGGCTTCGGCTGTCCGCTGTTTACAGCAGGCTCCGGCTTAGGTGCCGTCTTTACTGCAGAAGGTTTCCCGTCCGCCGGTATCTTAGCCGGCTTATCCATAGGGGACGGTGCCGCAGCAGAGGCCAGACCCGGCAGCAGCAGGAAGCTTACTGCCATAAGAGCGGCAAAAATTTTCTTTACATTTTTCATTTCAATACCTGTCGTCAGCCATGGCATACATGCTCAAGGCCAAGGCGCATCAGCTTCACCACATGGTCATCATCGAGAGAATACCACGCCTCCTTGCCGTCACGGCGGCAGGTGACGATTCTCGCTGACCGGAGTACCCGGAGCTGATGGCTGATGGCGGAGGGCTGCATTCCCAGCGAGTCAGCGATATCTCCGACCCGCATTTCTCCGGCGGCAATCTTACCAAGAAGCTTTATACGGGTAGTATCCCCCAGCATTTTGAACAGGTCCGCCAGATTTCGTCCTTTAGAATCATCCATCGTGGAAAGCTCTGCCGCCAGATCAGCGTCTGCAACACAGGTGGTATTCACTCTTGGCTTACGCTCTGCCGCCACCGGAGCCGGGACTTCCTCGTCCAGCTTGATGCCCTGAGCCTCCGCCTCTTCCCTTGCTTTTCGTTCCTTCTCTGCGTACTTCTCGGCGTGCTTTGCCCGGAGGCGTCCGCCTTTCGCAGTAAGATGGCTGCCCATCTCGGGACTTTCAATTTTCAAATGGAGCATAATGTCCCTCGCTCTTTCATTTGTTTATTTGTTCATATTGCTCATATATCCGCTTACATTATAAAACAACAAAGACCACTGCACAAGTCCTGTACAGTGGTCTTTCTCTATTATTTACTGTTGTTAACGCCTGCTCAGATAAGTCCCTCATCGAGCCACTTGTTGATTGTCCTGGTGACACCGTATTCGTAGTTGGGGGGAGCGATGTAGTCAGCTACTTCTTTCAATCCAACATAGGCGTTCTCCACGGCTACACCCATGCCCACATCTCTGACCATCTCGAAGTCATTCATGAAGTCACCGAAGGCAGCGCATTCCTCGGCCTTGATGCCAAATTTCTCCGCCATGCGGATAGCAGCCTTGCCCTTGTTGTAGCCCGGCATCTGAATGTCCGTCCAGAAATCGGAGCTGTGGATGACCTGCAGCTCCGGCTCAAACCGGTCACGAAGGGCCGGGTAGGTAAGCTCCAGAGTAGTGCCGCCGGCAGCAACGGCAGTGGCTATCTTTACGATATGACCGTACTTTTCCGGGTCATCAACAACCTGCTCAAGATCATCGACAAATTCGTGATGGGTGAAGAACTTGTCCATGGCAGCGGTATAGGGGCGCCACTTCTCAGTGACATAGGCTACCGTGGGAGCACACAGGACAGGATATGCGCCCGGCAGCTCATTGGCAAAGCGGGCAACCTGACGAACCAGCTCTCCGGGGATGGGATAGGAGAAAAGCTCCTCCCCACGGAAGAAGGCACAGGTGCCGTTCTCGGAGATGAAGGCAAAATCATCGAAATAATCCATCATGTGACTTACCAGCGCAGTATACTGCCGGCCACTGGCAGGGCAGAAGCGGCAGCCCCGCTCCTTCAGGCGGGCCATGGTAGCATCAAAATCAGGAGGGAGATTGCCGTTGTCGTCCAGCAGAGTACCATCCATGTCGGTAAAAATCATCTTGATCATTGTTTTGCTCCATTCTTAAATCATTTGCCTGTGTATTTATGCTTCTTTTTATATCACTTTTCATTCAGACGGCACCAGGGATCGGTCGCCATATAGTCACCGTCAGCGTATACCGCCGCCCTTGCCCGACAGCCGCCGCAGACGTGTTTAAACTTACACTGGCCGCAGCCTCCGCCATATTCCAGCGTCCGCAGCTTCTTCAGCACTTCGCTGTCCCGCCATATCTCATCGAAGGGCGTATCGTGGACATCTCCCAGGTACAGGGGAAGGTAGGCACAGGGCTGAACCAGTCCCTTGGGACTGATGATGGCGTAGGCCATTCCTGCCAGACAGCCACGACGAAATCTCGTCCTGACACCCAGCTCGGCAGCTATGCGGA
Source organism: Schwartzia sp. (in: firmicutes) (assembly GCA_017383125.1). Lineage (GTDB taxonomy): Bacteria > Bacillota > Negativicutes > Selenomonadales > Selenomonadaceae > RGIG250. Next base: position 14,946 of record JAFNYY010000090.1, on the reverse strand, counting down.
TAAACTGAGGAGCGCAGGTAGGCTTCAGCTCGATGTCTACCGTCTGCTGCTTCCTCATAATCCGGGCAAGAACAGCCTCATGCTGCTCCGGAGTCAGGACGCTGTCACCGATATCCGCTCCCCGTCCGGTTGGCACGAGGAAGAAGAAATGATGGGCCTTTGCACCGATTTCCACGGCAAAGTCCGTCATGGCCTCCAGCTCGCATTCATTCCAGCCCATCACCGTAGTGTGTATCTGGAAGGGAAGTCCTGCCTCACGGCAGTTTTTCATACCCTCTACCGCCTGTTGCCATGCCCCCGCCTCACCTCTGAGCCGGTCATGCTTTTCCGGGTCAAGGGAGTCGAGAGAAATCCCCATGCCTTTCGCTCCGGCAGCCTTCAGCTCTAATACCTTTTCTCTGGTAATCAGAGTCCCGTTGGTGCCAAAGACCGCTATTAGGCCAAGCTCCGTGGCGTATGCCACCAGCTCGGTAATATCCGGCCGAAGCAGCGGCTCTCCGCCGGAAAATATCATTATCTTGAAGCCGGCCCGGGCAATCCCCTCAAGGAGAGCTTTTGCCTCGGCGGTGTTCAGTTCCTCCTCCGCCTTTACCCCCGCATCACGATAGCAGTGAGCGCATTTGAGATTGCAGGCGTTGGTGGTATTCCATGATACTATCATACAAAACCCTTTTGTATCTCTTCATCCGTCAGGTAGCAGGCCGGGTCACTGGCCCAGAAGCTACCGTGGACGGCCTCGGCTCTCGCCCGGAAGTTTCCGTTGCAGGCACCGATGAATTTGCAGGTGCTGCAGCGGCCGGTGAGAAGCGGTTTCCTGTCCTTCAGTCCGGCGAGAATCTCATTGTTGTCCGTGTCCTGCCAAATCTCCCTGAACGGTCTCTCCTTCACATTGCCAAAGGTAATATGCCGAGTGAACTGGTCGGGATGGACAAATCCCTCCGGGTCCACCTCGCCGAAGGCAATGCCTGAGCGATTGCCGCCGTTCGTCCCAAGGAAATCCTTTATCTGCTTCGCCAAAGCTTCATCGCCTTCGGCCACAGCTTTCAAGTACATATAGGCCCCGTCACAGTGGTTGTCCACCGTAAGGATTTCCTTCTTCAGCCCCCGCTCGGCAAAATCTCTCGTCCGGGCGATAATGGTGTCCATCGCCCGACGGGACTCAGCCGGTGTCACATCCTCGGCGGTCATGCCGGCTCCCCGTCCGGAATAAACCAGATGATAGAAGCAGACCCTGTTTATCTCTTCCCGTTCGATGAAATCAAAAATATTGTCCAGCTCAGCGATGTTGTGGCTGTTGATGGTAAATCTCAGTCCGACCCGCTGCCCGACGGCCACACAGTTTCTTATGCCCGCCATGGCCCGCTCGTAGGCACCGGCCCTGCCGCGAAAGCTGTCATTTACATCTGCCAGGCCATCAAGGGATATTCCTACATAGGTTACACCGATGTCCTTTATCCGCTGAGCCACCTCCGGGGTAATCAGCGTTCCGTTAGTGGACAGCGTAGGACGGACACTCTTCGCTCCGGCATACTCTGCCAGCTCAAAAAAGTCTTTCCGCATGAGCGGCTCACCGCCGGAGAAAAGCAGCGCCGGCACACGGTAGTCCGCCAGATCATCTATAAAGTGCTTTGCCTCATCGGTGGAAAGCTCACCCTGATGACAGGCACTGTCCGCCTCCATATAGCAGTGGCGGCAATTAAGATTGCAGGTACGGGTACTGTTCCAGACCACCACCGGTCCGATACCCGGGGCAGCTCCGTGCTTCATGGCGTGAGCGCCGTGAACATAGCGAAGCCTGTCACCCTCGTAATCATCACGAAAAAGAAGTTTTGTAACGCTTATCACGAGTTATCTCCGAATAAAATCGACAAAGAGGCTGTCGAAAAACCTGTTTTCCACAGCCTCATTTTTTACAGTCCGTATATTTCTTTGGCATTCTTTGTGGTCTGATCCGCCAGCTCCCGAAGGGATACCTCTCTCAGCTCTGCCACCTTCTCCGCTACCAGCCGTACAAGCCCCGGCTCATTGCGCCGTCCCCGGTAGGGGTGCGGTGTCAGGTAGGGACTGTCAGTCTCCAGCAGCAGCCTGTCCAACGGGACTTCCCGAATGACCTCTATCCCCTTCTTGGCATTCTTATAGGTAATCGGACCATCAACGCCAAGATACCAGCCGAGCTTCAGCAGCTCACGGGCAAGCTCCGCACTTCCGGAAAAGCAGTGAACAACGCCCCTGTTCTGCCTTCCCTCGGTCTGAAGAATCTTCAGCACATCTCCGTGGGCATCCCTGTCGTGAATGCACACCGGCAAATCAAGGTCACGGGCAAGAGCCAGCTGACGGATGAAAATATCCCGCTGCAGCTGCCGTTTTTCCTCGTCCTTTTCCCAGTAGTAGTCAAGACCGATTTCCCCGATGGCAATGACTCGCGGCTCCTTCGTCCATGCAGCCAGACGGTCATCATCGGCCTGCGTGAAGGGGAACGCCTCCTCCGGATGGACGCCTACACCGGTGTAAACATTATCGTACCGGGCAGCCAGCTTCACACTGCGCTGGCTGGACTCCATCCGGTCGCCCATATTCACAAGGAGCTTCACCCCGGCTCTGCCGGTCCGGGCAATCATCTCATCCCGGTCATGGTCGTACTCCTCACCGTCAATGTGGCAGTGGGTATCCACGAGGAAGATATCATCGCTGTCCTCCCCACCGGCGAACACCGGCAGGGTATCGGGATTTTCAAAAAGTTCCATTATCTTTTCTCTGTACTTATTGCGGTTTGCAACTGTGTTCATATTCAACCTCACCCACCGGCTTCGCCGGTCCCCCCTCTCCTTTGGAGAGGGCCAAGACCTTCCCCTCTGGGGAAGGTGGCTGCCGCAGGCAGCCGGATGAGGTTTACTGCTGTTTCTTCTTGGCCTGTTTAGCCTGCTTCCTGGCCGCCTTCTCAGCCTTGGCCGCCTTCTCCTCATCGGTCTCGATACGGGGGAAGATAGGCTCGGCAGTACCGATGTGATTATCAGCCGGATAGCCGCCCCAGCTCTTGATTTCATCAAGCTGGACATCAGCGAATGCTTTTACGCCGTCAAGACCAAGCTGACTCCAAATGCGGGGAGAGGTCTGCGGCATGAAAGGAGAAATCAGCACAGCGGATACCCGGAGGCTCTCAGCCAGATTATAGAGGACGGTATCGAGCTTTGCCTTGTCAGTCTCATCCTTGGCCAGTACCCAGGGCTGAGACTCGTCGATATATTTATTGGCCCGGCCGATGAAAGCCCAAACAAGCTTAATGGTATCGGACAGGGAGTAAGCCTCCATGTTCTTCTCATAATCAGCTACGGTCTTCTCAGCATCAGCGATGAGGCTTCTGCCGATTTCATCCTGCTCACCGGCAGCCGGCACGATTCCGTCACGATACTTGGTCACCATGCTGAGGGTACGATGGAGAAGGTTGCCGATATCGTTGGCAAGGTCAGAGTTTATGCGCTTGATAAGGGCATCACGGGAGAAATTGCCGTCCTGACCGAGATTGATTTCACGGAGCAGGAAATAGCGGATAGCGTCAGCACCGAACTCGTCAATAAGGAGATTCGGGTCAACAACATTACCCTTGGATTTGCTCATCTTGTCGCCGTCTACTACAAGCCAGCCGTGGCCGTAGACCATCTTCGGCAGCGGCATATCGAGAGCCAGCAGCATGCAGGGCCAGATTATGGAGTGGAAGCGGACGATTTCTTTGCCTACAAGGTGCATATCCGCCGGCCAGTATTTATTGAATTTCTCCTGATCATCCATGAAGCCAATAGGAGTCAGGTAGTTGGAAAGCGCATCAAACCATACATAGATTACATGCTTTCCGTCGATGGGAACAGGAATGCCCCAGTCGAAGGAGGTACGGGAAATGCAGAGGTCTTCAAGGCCCTGCTTGATGAAGTTAATCATCTCATTGCGGCGGGCAACCGGCTGGATGAAATCAGGATTGTTCTCGATATATTCCAGTACCCGGTCAGCATACTTGGACATCTTGAAGAAGTATGCCTTCTCGGTTACTTCCTGTACAGCACGATGGCAGTCGGGACAGCAGCCGTTCTCATCCAGCTGATGCTCGGTCCAGTAGCTTTCGCAGGGAGTGCAGTACAGGCCCTTGTACTCGCCGAGATAAATGTCGCCCTTGTCATAAATGCGGCGGAAAATCTCCTGCACCAGCTTCATGTGACGGTCTTCAGTGGTGCGGATAAAATCATCGTTGGAAATATTGAGACGCTCCCAAAGGTTCTGGAAGCCGGCAACAATCCTGTCAACATACTCGATAGGAGTTACTCCGGCTTCCGCAGCCGCGGTCTGAATCTTCTGACCATGCTCGTCACTGCCGGTGAGGAAGAAAACATCATAGCCGGCAAGGCGCTTGAAGCGGGCAATGGAGTCAGCAATAGTGGTGCAGTATGCATGACCGATATGAAGCTTGGCACTGGGGTAATAAATCGGGGTAGTAATGTAGAAGCTTTTTCTATTTTCACTGAGATTCATGATGTTCCTCCTAAATGCACGATTTGAAATTATTCTATCTATTATACACGCTTTGGCTATCCCTGTAAATCAATGACTGTCGCACATACGGCAGACAGCCGCCTTCGTTTCATTCAATGCACATCCGGTAAATGTCCCGGCGGGACAGTCCCGTCTGCCGGGCAATCTGACGCATGGCTTCCTTCTCAGGCATGCCCTGCTCTGTCAGTGCCGCTACAGCAGCCTTCACCGCCTCGGGATTGTTAGCGTTCAGCTCATCGGCCGCCGGCTCATCAATTCCGTCTTCGGCTGCCGTATCGCAGCCGCCAACGATGATGACGAACTCTCCCCGCTGCTCGTTGTCCGAAAGACCGTCCAGAAGCTCCTGCAGCTGACCCCGACGGTACTCCTCGTACTTCTTCGTCAGCTCACGGCAGAGGACGGCCGGACGGCTGCCGCCCAGGCCTGCCGCCAGCTCCTTCAGGGAATCAGCCAAACGATGGGGGGCTTCATAGAATATCAGCGTTTCCCGATGCTTCCTTATCTCTGCCAGCAGATCCCGACGCTTGTCCTTCGTCCGGGGCAGGAAGCCAACGAAAGAGAATCGTACTGTATCCAGACCGGAAGCAATCAGTCCCGTTAGAGCCGCATTGGCTCCCGGCAGGACGGTGACCGGTATCCCCGCGGCAATTGCCCGCCGGGCCAAATCCGCTCCCGGGTCAGCGATACCGGGAAGTCCCGCGTCGCTGACACAGGCGATATTTTCTCCTGCCAGCAGCCTCTCGATGAGAGGCGGTCCGGCTGCATCCTTGTTATGCTCGTGATAGCTCACCAGAGGAGTATGAATACCGAAGTGGGTGAGCAGTCCTCTGGTATGCCGGGTATCCTCGGCAGCAATCACATCCACCTCACCCAGTACCCGGACAGCTCTGTAGGTCATATCCTCCAGATTGCCGATAGGCGTCGCCGCCAGATAGAGAGTACCCACGGCGTTTTCAGTTTCACTCATTTGTTTTGCTCTCCGCAAAGGCTCTGTATATATCCTCCACAATCATCCGCCCGATGACCATCGTCGGCACCGCCATGAACATACCAAGAGGGCCGATAAGCTCTCCCGCCAGCGTCAGGCCAAGAATTATTGCCAGCGGATGGAGACGCAGATAGTGCCCGACAAAAGCCGGATATATGAGATTGTGGTTTATCTGCGTAATTATCAGGAAAAATATAATGGTCTGCAGACCGATTACCGGCGAAATTGTCACCATAATTAGCGACGCAAAGCAGGACGCAATCGTGGGACCGACTACCGGCAGGAACTCGCAGACACCGGAAAAAATGGCAAATACCGGCCCATAAGGCAGCGACCGATAAGCAAAATAGCTGTAGACAAGCAGACCCATCAGTAAGCAAATCTTCAGCTGGCTGACAATGAATACCCGCAGTGAACCGAGTATTCCTTCTATCAGCGTCATTATTCTGTCCTGCTGGTCATCCGCAAAGCGTGACGCCAGCCAGTACTTTATCCGCTCTCCGTCGGCCAGCAGATAATAAGTCACCAACAGAGTCAGCACAATGTCTATAACCCTTGTGAACAAGGAAACCACTACGGTTATGGAGCTGCTCATCAAATCCACGGAGAAATTCGTCAGCTGCATCCAGACACTGTTAAGCTCTCTGCCGATTATCGGCAAATCCTTGACCCAGGGCAGAGCCATGAATGTCTTGACCATCTGCGGCAGCCGGTCGATGAAATCCTGCCCCATCGGCACTACCGTAGCCGAAATCAAAACGAAAGCCACTACCATCAGCAGCACAAAACAGCCGAGAACACTGAGAGCCGCCAAAGCCCTGGGCATTCGCCCGGCAGACATGGAATCAACCGTATCAACGAGCAGCGAATGAAGAATCAGGGACACAAATATTATCGTAGCAAACTGGGGCAGATAGGCAATAGACAGAAGAATACCCACTAAAAACAAACCCATGCCAACTGATGCACATTGTCGATTGCTCATAAGCTCTTCCCTTCTCCGGTATTTTTCAAAAAACCGGGCGAGCCGGCCACTACCCTTCCCGTGACCTTTGCCCGCCCTTCAATTCTCATTTGTCTTTTCCAAAATCGTTGGACCAGCGAGGAACTGTCATCCGTCCCAGGCCAATCGGCTTAAAAGCTTCTTCCTTCTTCTCTTCTTCCCTGCTGACCTGGGGCCTCGCCATGAAGGATGGCGGCATCAGATCAACGCCCTGTGACTGCGGATCTCCAGGAGCCGGTGCAGGAGCCGGAGCCGGTGTCTCTGCTGCAGGAGCGCTGTTTCCGGCCTTCTGAGCCCGTACCTGCTGCAACAAATCCCTGGCGGTCATAGCCTTGCCCGGCAGACCGACGCTCCGTGGTGCAAGGGGAGGCGCACTCCCCTCAAAGTCTGCAGCGATAATCGTCGCTCTGACCTTCGTACCCATCTCAGGCACTGTGACCACGCCGAAGATAATATCAACATCCGGCGAAGTACGACTGTTGATGTACTGGGAAGCATCGTTAATATCGAAAATAGAAACATCCTCACTGCCGAAGATATTGAGGATAATACCTCTGGCTCCCCGCAGCGGACGCTCGATAAGCGGACTGGAAACAGCCGCCTCCACAGCCTTGACAACGCAGCCGTTCTCGTCCTCGCCAATACCCCAGACAACATCGCTGTTGCTGGAATTGCGGCAGAGTATCGTCCGGACATCGGCGAAGTCTACATTGACCTTACCGGTGGTAAGAATCGTATCGGCAATACACTCGATAGCCTGACGAAGTATATTATCGGCTGCCTTGAAAGCATCTACCAGAGACATGCTCTTGTACTCCGGCAGCTTCAGAAGATTATCATTCTTCACGGTGATGAGGGCATCCATGCAGCCCTTCATCTTATCTATTCCGCCCTGAGCCAGCATCAGCTTGCGCTTGCCTTCCCATGAGAAAGGCACCGTCACGACGCCGATGGTCATGATGCCCATATCCCGGGCGACCTTTGCCACTACCGGCGCCGCACCGGTACCGACACCGGCACCCATACCCGCGGTAATGAAAACAAGATTTGCTCCCATCAGAGCCTGAGCGATCTTCCGCTCATCAATACGGGCGGCATTGGCACCCAGTTCAATATTGCTGCCGGTACCGCGGCCGCCGGTGATGCTCTCACCGATGGCGATAGTACGGATGCCATGCTCATCCAAATTGCGGAGAGTCTTCTTGTCGGTATTTATACCAATCAGCTCAACCTGAAACGGTTTATTGTCCTCGGCAATGCGAAGCAGTACACTGTTACCGCCGCCGCCGACACCTACGACCTTTATATTTACAACCGGTTTTCTGATGGCCTGCTCCAATCTCTCAGCTGCCATATTCCCGGCCTCCTCTCAAACGATAGAAAAACAACTATACAAAAGGGGACACTTCCCTATCTCTCATCTATTCTCTATATACATCCTCTTTTCCTGCTTTTTGACAAAGGATATAAAAAATTTTTCACATTTTATTTTTCTGTGTATATTCAGCGTCATTGTTTTTATATGCACAGCACTTTTTATCACTGCAATACAGCTTTCGGTACTGTTAAAGTTTTATCCTGAAGAAAGTAAGAACCTGAAATGAAAAAGATAAACAAGACAGGAAATCATCTAATATTGCCGAATATTAAACAAGAGGTGTCGATAATGAAAATAGTCAATGTTGTTGCCGCCATCATCGAAAAGGACAGGAAGATCCTCGCCACGCAGCGTGGATACGGAGACTTCAAGGGCGGATGGGAATTTCCCGGCGGAAAAATAGAAAAAGGTGAAACCCCTGAAGCTGCGCTCATACGAGAAATACACGAGGAGCTTTGTGCAGATATTACCGTGGAAAAGTTACTGACAACAGTTGAGTACGATTACGAAAAATTCCACCTATCTATGAAATGCTATCTCTGCCATCTAACAAGTGACGCGTTCGTCCTCACGGAACATCTGGAATCCCGCTGGCTTGATAAAAGCGAGCTTGATGATGTTGCATGGCTCCCGGCGGATATAGAAATATTGAGCTTAATAAAAAAGGAACTGGAAGCAGACTTCTCCAAGGGGAAGGAAGCTTAACAATGCTACAGCTTTAAGTTTATCTAAAATTTATTCCTCTACTATTTCAAAATTCCATCCATAAGCCATATAGTAGTGAGAAGGTCAAATCGGCTGCAAGCGCCGGAGCGCGGCAGCGGAGCTGATAACTGCCCTAGAAGCTATCAGCCTCGTTGCTTCACCGCTGCGGCGTGAGCGAAGAGGAGATCCTCTCCCCGGTGGGTGCTGATGTATCGGAGGGTAATCAGCAGCTAGGGATGCTGAGTGTCTACAAACCTGACACAAAAGCACCCATCGGGATTGCAAAGGAAGTCAAAAGCAACAATGCCAAAATATGGGAAAGCTGTGTTCCTGCTGCATTGCTCGTATGTGCAGCAAGGAACCATCGATATAATTACGCCGTTCATCTTTGATGCATCTTCTGCGTCCATCACCAGTTGACAAATACTCATGTGGGAGCTACCACACAGCGTATTTGTCGCCCGTCGCTGGACACACAATCTGCATCAATCTGATACGGCTCATTATTCGATGTTTCCTTGTTAACCTCTCATGTGCAAAACCGGGGCTCCGCAGTGTATCCCATCAAACGGCCAAACGCTCATTTTCCTAAAATGCAATAATGGTATCCCTATCAGAACAGCCCCGGGGCTCATTGAAAATCAGTGAGTCCCGGGGCTGTTTTCTAAGCCAATATAAAATTCAGTCATTTCATATCTTGCATCAAAAAGCCCGGAAGTCGGTGATTTCTACCAGCTTCCGGGCTTAATTTTATTTGTTGTAAGACTTACAGAACGCTCTTCATGGCCTTCACTACATTCTCAACAGTGAAGCCGAATTTCTTCTGCAGGATACCGGCCGGAGCAGATGCACCGAAGCCGGACATGGTGACGGTGGTGCCGTCGAGGCCTACATACTTGCCCCAGCCGAGGTCGCCGCCTGCTTCTACCGCTACGCGGGCACGGATGTTCCTGGGCAGTACGCTGTTCTTGTATTCTTCGCTCTGCTGCTCGAAGAGGTCAAGGCAGGGAGCAGAGACGACGGTTACATTGATTCCCTCTTTGGCCAGCTCAGCCTGTGCCTCGATAGCCAGGGATACCTCGGAGCCGGAAGCGATGTAGATGCCCTTTGCTTCGCCCTGTGCAGGAGATACTACATAGGCGCCCTTCAGAGCCTCCTTGCCGGAGCCGGCAAGCTGCGGGAGGTTCTGACGGGAGAGGACGAGCGCGGTCGGGGTCTCGGCACTGGTGACAGCCAGATACCAGCCGGCAGCGGTCTCGGTGATGTCAGCCGGACGGAATACATTGAAGTTCGGCAGAGCGCGGAGAGAGGCAAGCTGCTCGATAGGCTCGTGGGTGGGGCCGTCTTCGCCTACGCCGATGGAGTCATGGGTATATACATAGATGATGGGCAGCTTCATGAGAGAAGCAAGGCGCATCATAGGCTTTACATAGTCGCTGAATACGAAGAAGGTGGCGATATAGGGCATCAGGCCGCCGTGGAGGGCGATACCGTTTGCCATGGCACCCATAGCCAGCTCCCGGACACCGAAGTGGAGGTTGCGGCCGGCATAGCAGTCAGCAGCGAAATCGGCGATTTCCTTCATGGCAGTCTTGTTGGAGGGAGCCAGGTCGGCACTGCCGCCGATGAGCTGAGGCAGCTTGTCCTTCAGTCGGTTAATTATGGTACCGGAGCTGCTGCGGGTTGCCTCCGGCTTGTCACCGTGAGCCCATAACTCTTCATCATTGAGAAGGGCTTCGGCATCAACCGGAGCGTGCATCTGCTCCCAGAGCTTTGCCATCTCGGGGTACTGCTCTGCGTAGGCAGCGAAGAGAGCGTTCCACTTTTCTTCAGCGGCTGCGCCCTGCTTTGCATACTGAGCAACTGTATCATATACCTCAGCCGGTACATAGAAATCCTGATCTGCCGGCCAGCCGAGGTTTTCCTTCAGGGCCTTTACATTGTCGGCACCCAGCGGCTCGCCGTGAGCGCTGGCCTTGCCCTGCTTTGCTGGGCAGCCGTAGCCGATTTCGGTGTGAACGGTGATGAAGGAAGGACGGGTCTTGTCGGCCTTTGCTACCTTGATTGCGGCAGCGATGGCGTCCATATCATTGCCGTCGGCTACTTCGATAGTCTGGAAGCCGAAGGCCTCCATGCGCTTCTGTACATTCTCGGTGAAAGCGATATCGGTGCTGCCTTCGATAGAGATTCTGTTGCTGTCGTAGAATACGATGAGCTTGCCCAGCTTCAGAGTACCGGCCAGAGAGAATGCCTCGGAGGAGATACCCTCCATCATGCAGCCGTCACCGCCGAGGACATAGGTGTAGTGGTCTACAACTGGGAAGTCAGGCTTGTTGAAGCGGGCAGCGAGGTTTGCCTCGGCCATTGCCATGCCGACCGCCATACCCATGCCGGCACCCAGAGGGCCGGTAGTGGCTTCTACGCCTACGGTGTGGCCATACTCGGGATGACCGGGAGTGAGGGAGCCGTCCTGACGGAAGTTCTTCAGGTCATCGATGGTCAGACCGTAGCCGAAGAGGTGGAGAAGGCTGTAGAGAAGCATGGAGCCATGACCGCCGGAGAGGATGAAGCGGTCGCGGTCAGCCCAATTCGGGTTGGCGGGGTTGTGCTTCATTTCCTTTGCCCAGAGAGCAAAGGCAGTAGGAGCAGCACCCAGCGGAAGACCGGGGTGGCCGCTGTTTGCCTTCTGAATGGCATCGGCAGAGAGAACGCGGATTGCGTTGACGCATTTAGTATCGAGCTGGGACATTGGATTATCTCCTTTTATCAAAGTCAACTGTTACAGAATAATCAGGCAACCTCAGCAATGAGGTCAATTTCAATCAGTGCACCCTTGGGCAGATTGGAAATCTCGACGCAGACACGGGCCGGGGGATTCTCGGTGAAGTATCCGGCGTAAATCTCGTTTACCTTGCCGAAATCGTTGATGTCGGTGATATATACTGTAGTCTTTACTGCCTTGGCGAGAGAGCTGCCGGCAGCTTCCACAATGGCCTTCAGGTTGTCAAGGACACGGGCAGTCTGAGCCTCGATACCGCCCTCTACCATAGCACCGGTAGCCGGATCCAGGGGGATCTGTCCGGAAACAAAGAGCAGACCGCCGACAACGATTGCCTGAGAGTAGGGGCCGATAGCGGCAGGTGCGTTTGCCGTGGAAATAACTTTTTTCATTGCTGTTTCTCCTTTTAAGATAATCTGCGCAGGTCGGGACGGAGGTTTGCGGCGCCGCCGAGATACACATGATAGATGTCCTTCTGAGCCTTGTCTGTATCGGCAAGGATAAGTGCACGGATGCACATGGGCAGAGAATCTTCCACGGCCATCTGACGGGTGTCAAAAAGCGGAACTAAATCAAAGCCTGGTATCTGACGGGCTCCGGTAGCCGGGAAAGCCGCAGTGACATCCTCTGTCGCGGAGAAAATTACCGCGCCGATGTCCTCAGGCTCTATACCGTTCTTCCGGCACATTTCAGTAACCAGCCATCTGGATGCCGAGAAAATGTCATTTCTGGTGTTTTCGTTGATAGTTATTGCTCCGCGAATGCCGCGCATTTCTATTGCCTCCCAAAATTTAATCTCTATTCATACAAGAATACCACAATCAGCTGTTTTTGAAAATATCCCAAAGAAGTTTCCCGCAGAGTATGAGGGCGGCCAGATAACCAAGCACACCCAGCAGGGGGATTTCCAATATTTTCGGAGTCATCTGCGTAGTGGAGATGATACTGGAGCCCAGCAGAAGAGCCGCTCCCAGTATGCCGAATACCAGCTTGTTTATCATGCCGTCCAGCCGCTTCAGCGGTTCCTCTGAGCCGGTAAGCTCGAGATTTACCTTCGTCTGGCCCGACATGGTCATACGGAGAATGTCGGAAATCTGCTCCGGCAGCTGCATTGTCTTTCTGACAAGATGATATCCGTCATGCTTTATACGAGCCAGTTCTTCCCGCCAGTCTATATTTTTCTCGAGGCTGAGACTGAATCCTTTGGCGAAAACCTCTACGAAGCGGACTCCCGGACAATGGCGCCGCATGACGCCCTCGATTGTGATGATGCCTCTGGCAAACATACTGAGCCCCGGGCCGATAGCTATCCGGTTGTTCTTCAAGGTCATCAGTATCTGACGCGTAAGCTCGCCCATGCCCAGCTCAGCGAAGTTCATATCGCCGTAGCGGGTAATCAGCGCCTCCACATCCTCGTAAAGACGGATGTGATTTACTCTCGCCTTTGGCTGACCAAGTGTCAGCACTGCTGCTTTCATTTCGTAGGCATCGTGCTGAGTCAGGGCTATTATTGCCTTCCTCACCGCAGCTCTGTCACGATAGGAGAGGCGGCCCATCATGCCGAAGTCGAGCCAGACTATCTTGTCTCCCTGAACACGAATATTGCCGGGATGCGGATCAGCATGGAAGAAGCCGTCCTCTACCATCTGGCGGACATAATGCTCACCCAGCCTCCGGCCCAGCTGATTCATGTCGTATCCGGCAGCCTCCAGCGCCGCCTCGTCGTCAAAGGGTATACCCTCCACGAAGTCCATTACCAGAACCCTAGATGTAGTCATGGCCCGATGAACCTTCGGGCCGGCTATGTGCGGCTCATCTGCATTCAGCCGACAGAATTCCTCTATGTTCTGCGCCTCGATAAGAAAATCCATTTCCTGTCGGGCAATGGACTGAAATTCATCCAGCAGCTGGTCGAAGTCAATAACGCTTTCGTCCTTGCCGACCAGTCTCATCAGCGCCGCTGCTCTCCGCAGCAGGACGATGTCCTTTGCCATCGTGCCGGAGATGTTCGGCCGCTGCACCTTCACCGCCACCACGGTGCCGTCCCTCAGCACCGCCCGATGAACCTGCGCGATAGACGCAGAGCCCAGCGCAGTCTCGCCGAAGTCCCTGAACACCTGCTCAATAGGGCAGTCGTATTCCGCTTCAATAATCTGCTTAATTTCCTCAAAGGGCAGCGGCTTTGCGCCGGTCTGAAGGTGTACCAGCTCGTCGCAGTATTCCTGCGGCAGTACATCAGGGCGCATGCTCATTATCTGCCCCAGCTTCACATAGGTGGGGCCTAAATCCTCCAAAATCAGCCGCAGCTTTTCCGGCGTCAGTCCCCGGACTATTTCCCGCTTTCGGAGGACGCTGACCATCTCGCTTACCCGCTGGGCCGAAGAGTCAAGCTCCGTTTTCGGCATGATGCCACCTCCCTTTATTCAATCCGTATTTCTGTATTGTCGGTGCTTTACCGGGCGAGGATTTCCTCGAACAGTTCCAGTATGCTCTCACCGTAGTAGTTTCCCGGTACTGCCCAGCGACCGTTCAGGTCTGTCCAATGAGTGAGGCAGTTCTCTCCCCAGATGTCCCGCACCAGTTCATAGCGGGGGTCGACGATTTCAGTCGCCGGTCTTCTCGTCGAGCTGTAGGCCAGCAGGTGCTGTATGTGAGCACGGACACCAATTTCGGCTGTGGGGAAATAGCCGCCCTTTACCGTACTGCTGGTGGTTCCCAGACCGCAGTAGTTGTTCTGGTCCGGCGTCACCGTACCGCCGTAATTGAAGTATCCCGTTTCCTTCATTGCCTGAGCGAAGGCGACATCACCGCGGATTCCCTCTCTGGCTCCCTCTGTGAAATAGTAATGCACAAGCTCCTGCGGACTCACCGACAGCTGGGGCCGTGGATTTCGCTCCAGCAGGAATTTCACGCACTGCTCCTCGGTGGCAATGGACAATCCGTAAATGGTATCACCGCCCCAATCCGCCGGGATAAGGGGATTGTTGACGACATCGTGCATTTTCTTCGCCTTTTCTGCCGGTGACAGCAGTTCATCCGGAGTCAGTGGCGGAAGTCCCAGCTTCTCACGGCGGCGTTTTTCCTTTGCCAGCGCCTTTGCGGCTTCCTTCTCCGCCTTTTTCTTTTCCTTCTCCATACGCCGCTTCTCGCGCTGCAGCTCCTTCTCTTTCCGGGCTTCCTCGGCGGCCCTTGCCTTTTCTGCCTTCTGCTCTTCCTTTTGGCGCTTTTCCTTTAAAGAGGCTCTCTGGTCAGGCTCGGTGACGACAACTGTTCTGCCCGCCGATTTCCGGTCGCCGAGCCGGATAGTCTGAGACTTCGGAGCATTCTCCGCAATCACGGCATTTTCCATCGGCCTGGCAGCCTGCTCATCCCCAGCCGTCTGCTCTGCCGCCTGAGCAAACATTGGGAAGGCAAATAAAGCCATTGCCGCACAGGCAGCGATACTTTTTATCTTCATATTCAAGACCTCGTAAAAAATAATCAACATCAGAAACAGTATGATGAAAAATACAATAAGTAACCGGCGGTAATAAGCCACTCAGCCGCAGTGATAT
>JAFNYY010000089.1 GCA_017383125.1 Schwartzia sp. (in: firmicutes) | reverse complement strand
TTTTAGATAAAGGAGACTACCCCAAAATGGCAGAAAAGATTTTCCCTATCGCACAGGACAAACTGGAAGAAATCATCAAGGAGTACCCCACTCCTTTCCATATCTACGACGAGGCCGCCATCCGCAAAAATCTGCGCCGCCTCTTCAAAGCCTTCGACTGGGTTCCCGGCTTCCGTGAGCACTATGCCGTAAAGGCCGCCCCCAATCCCTACCTGCTGGAAATCATCCGCGAGGAGGGCGGCGGTGCCGACTGCAGCAGTCTCCCCGAGCTGAATCTCGCCGATATGGCCGGCATCAAGGGCGAAAAAATCATGCTCACCTCCAACGACACCCCGGCTGATGAATTCCAGCGGGCAATCGAGCTGGGTGCCATCATCAATCTGGACGATATCTCCCACATCGAATATCTGGAGAAGAACGCTGGTTTCCCCGCCTGTCTCTCCTTCCGCTACAACCCCGGCGACGCCGTAAAGGGCAACGCCATCATCGGCAACCCCACCGAGGCGAAGTACGGCCTCACCCATGACCAGCTCATTCACGCCTACCGCATCGCCAAGGACAAGGGTGTAAAGCGGTTCGGCCTTCACACCATGGTCATCTCCAACGAGCTTGAGGAGCAGTCCTTCATCAACACCGCCCGCCTCATGTTCAATACCGCTGTCGAGATAAAGGAAAAGCTCGGCATCAAGCTGGAATTCGTAAATCTCGGCGGCGGCGTCGGCATCCCCTACCGTCCGGAGCAGGAAGCCGTAAACCTCGAGAATGTCTCCGCCGGCATCAAGAAAGCCTATGAGGAAATCATCATCCCCGCCGGCCTCGACGGACTCTCCATCGCCATGGAGCTCGGCCGCAGCATCACCGGCCCCTACGGCTACCTCGTCACCACCGCTATCCATGAAAAGCAGACCTACAAGAACTACATCGGCCTCGACGCCTGCATGGCCAACCTCATGCGTCCTGCCCTCTACGGAGCCTACCACCACATCGTCGTCGTTGGCAAGGAGAATGCCCCCCTCGACCACACCTACGATGTCACCGGCTCCCTCTGCGAGAACAACGACAAATTCGCCATCGACCGCCAGCTGCCGAAAATCGACATGGGCGACCGCATCATCATCTTTGACGCCGGCGCTCACGGTCACGCCATGGGCTTCAACTACAACGCCAAGCTCCGCAGTGCCGAGCTTCTTCTCTGTGAGGACGGCAGCGTGAAGATGATTCGCCGGGCAGAGACTCAGGACGACTACTTCGCCACCCTGCATTTTGATGGCTCAAAGTTCTGATTGATTTACCGGCACAGCCAAGTCGTACAAACCTCATCCGCCACCTTCGGCGGTTCCCCCTCCCCGGAGTGGAAGATCAACTAATGTAAAATCCCGCAAATACAATCCCTAAAGAAACCGCTTATATTCACCGGTACCTGACGATTGATTAGTCATAGTCCCTGTACCGCCGTGCAGATACCCGTATGCAAAGGTGTTTCTTTGGGACTGTATTTTAGGAATAGTCACTTTACGCCATGACACAGAAAGGAGCTGGGAACATGAAAAGCAACCTGGTTGTTTTTAGCGGCATAGAATTAAGTCCGAATACCCGGCGAAAGCTTCTTGCTCTTCTTTTGGCCTTCGAGCTTATTATTGCCTTTTCATCTCTCGGCTACTTTCACAACGACACATTTCTGCCTATATCCATTACCTTTATCAACATCTTCATCATTCATGCCGCTATGCTGTTCGGCCCCGGAGCCGGAGCTCTCTCCGGCCTCATCTACGGCCTTTGCCGCATGTGGCGTACCGACACCGCCCCGCTTTCTGAGCTGGGGCGGCTTTTTGCCCCCAGCTACAGCGGCGACCCCACCGCCAGCCTCATTCTCGCTACGGTGCCCCACATCCTTGCCGGTCTCATTATGGGTCTTATTTTTCACATCATCTTCCGGCAGCTTCCCAAAAAGGCGCATCCTCTGGCAGTAGGCATCCTCACCTGCCTTGGCCTCTACGTTCACCGGTTCCTCATGTTCTTTACCATGTGGTGGGTATTCCCCCACGCCGGACTCACAGTAAGCCGCGCAGTTTATCCGGGCTTCAGCGCTCATGTACTGACAAACTGGGCGATAGGTGTACTGACCGCAGTATTGCTCTATCACCTTTTTACCGACCAGAAGGTTCTTGCAGCCCTGCAGGAGCATGAGAAATTCTCCTCCGGACTGAATCCCCGCTTCCGCCGCACCATCATCTACACCAGCATCTCCTTTATCATTGTTGCCGGCGCTCTTTTCGTCTATATCAATGAACGCCACGAAGTCATACTCAATCTGGCCGGTATAGCTTCTGCCCCGGGGATGCTTTCCAGCTTCCGTTCTCTGTCCCTGCAGACTATGACCGTCCTCGCTGCCGTCATGTTTATCATCGAGAGCTTCATGATCTGGCAGCACGAGAAATATGTCATCGCCCAGCAGGAGCACGAAAATCTCGTCCACGACATCGGCCAGAAGCATCAGCAGGACCAGCTGGAGCTGGTGTCGATCATGAGCAGCATCTACTGCGAAACCTACTATATCAACATCCCTCTCAATAAAAAGGAGCCCTGCACCTTCATAACCCTGAAGCAGGACCAGAAGCTCCGTGACCTCATCCCCCCCACAGGAGACTGTCGGGACTTCGTTCAGGAAGGTATCATCAACCATGTCATCGCCCCGGAATCACAGTCAGATGTTCTTGCCTTCCTTGATACCAGCACCATGGAGGAACGCCTCGCCCGCAGCGGCGGCAGTATGCTCACGGAGTTTGTCCACAAGCTCCACGGCTGGTGCTACGCCAGTCTGATTGCCGCAGAAAAGGATGAAAACAACCGCATTCGCCGCGTCCTTCTCACCATCCGCATCATCGATGAGCATAAGCGTCAGCAGCTGGAAATGCAGGAAGCTCTCACCGCCGCCCTGGACAACGCCACCAGCGCCAACGCAGCCAAGAGCGACTTCCTCGTCCGCATGAGCCACGACCTTCGTACCCCGATGAACGACATCCTCGGCATTACCACCATCGCCGGCACCCATCTGGACGACAAGGACCGGGTCAAGGACTGCCTGGGCAAGATAAACCGTTCCGGAAAGCAGCTGCTTCTCCTGATAAATGAAATTCTCGATATATCCCGTATCGAATCCGGCAATCTGGATTTGACCCACGAGGAATTCTCCCTGCCGGAGCTTCTGGACAATCTCATTACCCTCATCACTCCTATGACTGAGAACAAGCACCAGACGCTAGAATTCCGGGTAAACAATTTCCACCATGAGCAGCTTATCGGCGACAGCCGCCGAATCCAGCAGGTATTCATGAGTCTGGCGGACAACGCCATCCGCTACACCCCCGAGGGCGGCACCATCCGGATAACCGCCGAAGAAAAGAACAGCAACCGGCTTGATATTGCCAGCTATGAATTTACCTTTGAGGACAATGGCTACGGTATCAGGGAAGAAGACCTCCACAGCCTCTTTGAGCCATTCTTCCGGCCCAAGGACAGCCGCGTTGCCCGCTTCCAGGGCAGCGGACTGGGTCTGCCTATCGCCAAGAGCATCGTCCGTATGATGTTCGGTGATATCCACGCCGAAAGCACCTACGGCTCCGGCTCCCGCTTCACCGTCAGCTTCTCGCTGGCTATTCAGAAAAATGATGACTCCTCCATACCGAAGGACTTCGCTGGCCTGAGGGTACTCACCGTCTCCGACCAGCCCCTCTCCCCCGACACCGTCTCCGAATCTCTCCGGCAGATGGGAATGCAGGCCGAATGGATTATTTCCGGTACTGCCGCCATCAGACGGGCCGTGGAGGCCCACGAAGCCGGCGCCGACCTGGATGCCATCATCTTCGACTGGGACTCCACCGTCATCAACAATATTGAACTCATCTCCACCCTTCGCCGGCGCCTCATCAACGATACCCCCGTACTCATCGCCGCCGCCAGAGACACCTCTCTCGCAGAGCAGGAGGCAAAGGAGGCCGGCATCGGCTTCCTCATCAGCAAGCCGCTGTTAAAATCCCGCCTCCGACAGCTCTTCAAGGATGTCACCGCCAAGGAGGAAACCGCCGCCAAGCTTTTGGGCGTACCGGAAATAACCTCCGCCGACTTCAGCGGCACCCGGGGACTACTGGTCGAGGACAACGAGCTGAACGCTGAAATCGCCGCAGAAATTCTCGGCATGACCGGCATGGCGGTAGAATTTGCTCAGGACGGCAAGGAAGCTGTAGACAAGGTCTCCGCTTCTGCCGACGGCTATTACGATGTGGTATTCATGGACATTCAGATGCCCTTCATGAACGGCTACGAAGCTTCCAAGGCCATCCGTGAGCTGGGCCGCGAATATACCAGCAATCTCCCCATCTTTGCAATGAGTGCCAACACCTTCGCCGAGGATGTAACCGCCGCCAAAGACTCCGGCATGAACGAGCATATCTCCAAGCCGGTAGACTATGACCGGCTAACGAAGCTGCTGAACCGCTGGCTGAAAAAGTAAAACATAAAAAATGGGTCTGGGAAAATGAGCAGTCATTTTCCCAGACCCTATTTTAATTTCTCTGCAGCTTGTTCACATATCACTGTCGCTGAAGGCAAAGGGCAACAATTCTCCGAGAGTCATGGTCTTCACGTCCCCCTTCAGGTTCGCCATGATTATCCGGGGAATGCGGAAATCCGCAATGACCTGACGACAGGCTCCGCAGGGCGAGCAGGGGCCGTCGGTATCGGCAATGACCGCCAGAGCGGCAAATTCTCTTTCCCCCTCGGAAACAGCCTTGAAGATAGCTGTCCGCTCGGCACAGTTGGTGAGGCCGTAGGAGGAGTTTTCGATGTTGCAGCCGCCGTAGACCTTGCCGGAGGCGGTGAGTACCGCTGCTCCCACCTTGAAATGGGAATAGGGGGTGTAGGCATTCTCCCGGTACTGCTGGGCGATTTCGATAAGTTCATTGTCGGTCATGATTGCACCTCTTTGCAGAAATAATACTATCTAATAGCTAAGGGCTAACAGAACCTCATCCGACCTCGCTGCGCTCGGCCACCTTCCCCAGAGGAGAAGGTCTCTAGATTGATTATGCGTTACCTCATCCGACCTCGCTGCGCTCGGCCACCTTCCCCAGAGGGGAAGGTCTCTAGATTGATTATGCGTTACCTCATCCGACCTCGCTGCGCTCGGCCACCTTCCCCAGAGGGG
>JAFNYY010000088.1 GCA_017383125.1 Schwartzia sp. (in: firmicutes) | reverse complement strand
CTTTATCACATAATCCAGTTTAGCTATTGCCAAAATATCATGTGACAAATCACTCTCGCCCTGATGTTTTGTCAATGTCGGAGTAGGCATAATGATAACTAATTTTCCATTGGGCTCTAAGTATTCAAGAGCCTGCTTTACAAACTTTATTGGATTATCCTGTTCATATGGTGGATTAATAATGCACTTTGTTGGTTTCTGTTCTTTGATATATTTAAAAAGAATATCATCCTTGTTATCGGCTAATGCCTCACTATCATCATTCAGCAAGCTGCTTCTATATAATAAGTTCGAACGGCCATCTCCATGTAAAAACATATTTGAACATGCCAATGCAAACAAAACAGGGTCGATTTCAAAACCTATCAGTTGCTTAGTACAAATTTCATCAATCTTATCAAGATTATCTCCTGCATAATTTGTAAGAACTTCAAGAGCTTCCATTAAGAACCCCCCTGGTCCCATGCAAGTATCAAGCACAACATCATTTGTATCGAGCCGAGCCAGCTTAACCATAAGAGATTTAATATGGTCAGGTGTCAAAATGATATTTTTGTTTTCAACCTTTCCAGCCCTTGACAAAAAAAGTTTATAAGCTTTGCCTAAAACATCTCGCTTCTCATCATTAATGAACGGATAATATATCTTTTTTTCAATGGTATCAATGATGCTTTTATACGTATCTAATGGAAAATCAATAGTGGATATAAATGAAAATCTATCTTTCCAACTGAACTCTTTTGACAGATTATTAACTTTTCCATTCAGTTCTATATCAATTGCTTCCAACAACCTCTTGTTAAGATTATGTGATTCTAACAGAGTTAATTTAGTTGTCGCTATCTCTGTCTTTGATGGTGGTTGAATAGAATGATAATTAGCTCTAAAATCGTCATTCCTAAGAGCTATTAAAATTCCAGAAAAAAACAAACTTCTGTCAGTGTCACGAACCTTATTTCCATCATGAAAAATCTCATTCAACCGTTTTATAATTCTTGTCAGTTCCTCATCTGAAATAGTTTCACCAGCAATTTTCTTTTGATATGTCAGAGCAATATTATCAACAGATAAAAATTTATCTCTAACTTGAAACATCTCAATAGCATTATCGTCTGGTTTCTTAAAATAATATGTCACCTTTATCTGGCTTAATTCCTGACCAGATATAGCCATTCCTACTATGCCTGTCCTGATATTATTGTTAAGCATATAATATTGAACTTCTTTCTCTGCCTCAGAATGCTTTAAAGCTTTTGCTTCAACAACAATCACAAAATCGATCATATCCTTAAAAAAATCAGGATAGCCCTCCATAGAAGTTCCCTTCTTGGATACAAAGCCATATGATTTAGGAATAGCACTTTTTTCGATGAAGGTTTTAGAACCATAGAAATCTCTAAATATATTTTCAGTTGTTGTCTCTGAGACTTTTTTTGTATTAAATGCTTTAGCCATAATACTTTACCTCTTATGTTTCGTAGTACGATTCTCAGTTTTTTCAGCTTTGTCCTTTTCCCATACTCTATCTGTAATCCACTGGGAAACAGTAGTATGAGACTCAGCAGCAAACTGTCTGAGTTTCTTATCAGTTTCTTCATCAACAGATATGTTCAATCTTACTTTCATAGGTCATTCCCCCTTGGTGTATATTATACACACGCCATATGTTTTAATCAAGAGCAGTTCGAGATAAAACACCAGGCTTTTCAGCTTGGTGTTTTATCATGATAATCATGTTCATCAGATGCCCGTTTAATCTTCGGCAGTTCCCGTCCATGTTGCTGACTCTTAACGGGGAGAGCATCCCTTTTGAGTTTCTTCTTTTTATCCTGCATCCCCTCATATTCATCCTGAACATCCTTCAGATGCTGAGCCGTTGCTGTATCTGAAGATTCGGTAGATTGTAAAATGAAATTGAACAAATAAAAGACTCACGGCGAATCTTTTTGGTAGAATTAAGTTATCACACAAAACCCATCAAAGGAGATGCACCATGAGTCGTAACAATCCTAGCATGATTACCCTTTCTCGCGGAAGCGGTCAGCACTTAAAATTTGAAGATAGAGTAAGCATCAAGATATACAGGAAGCTAAAATATACGCTTAGAGCTATAGCACGTCTACCATTATGTATGAAATCAAGCGTGGCACAGGCGAAAGGAACGGCTCAAGAGGCCGCTTTCCTGAATACAATCCAAGCCGAGGACAAGCAAACTATGAGGTGAACCGTAGTCGTTGCCATCGAAAAGCCAAGGCTCTTAACGGTAATCCTTTTGTGGACTGGGTTAGCGAGTTTTCGCGTCTGTCTGAGCTTGAAGCGTATGGCGTATCGATATATTTCGCGCACCCTTATTCCTCATGGGAAAGAGCCCAGAACGAACGCCATAACAGAATCTTTAGGAGATACATCTCAAAGGGTGTTTCCATTGACTTGTATTCCGCTGAGCAAATCCTTCACTTTGCGGATGAGATGAATGCTCTGCCACGAAAGAAATTGGGATATCGAACGCCAGAAGACCTTTTTGAGGAGTTCTTGGATAAGGTATATTCTCTTAATGACAATCTATTAGCTTAATTCAAAATTTTGTTCAATTTGTTATTGCAATTTACGATCACTACACTTTGGCTTTTTTATTATCAATTAGCTACTTACGCATAGACTTCATGCTTCAAGATACCAACTTCCGGTAAATTGCGGTATCTCTCTGCATAGTCCAGACCATAGCCGACGATAAATGCATCGGGGATCTCCCAGCCCAGGTAGTCGATTTTGACCTCCACCTCGCGTCTGGAAGGCTTGGAGAAAAGCGCGCAGAGCTTCACTGAGGCTGCACCGCGATTGGAAAGGTGCTTCAACAGAGCAGCCATAGTATTGCCGCTGTCAATAATATCCTCAACAACGATGACATGACGGCCGATAATATCCACATCAAGATCCTTTTTTATCTTTACTTTGCCCGAGCTGACGGAAGCTGCTCCATAGCTGGAAACACGCATAAAGTCAGTCTCGATAGGAATCCTCACCTGACGAATCAGGTCGGTATAGAAGACCATAGCACCATTCAGGATACCTACCATCAGAGGATTTTTACCGCGATATTCTTCGGTGATGACAGCTCCAAGCTCAGCCACCTTTGCTTTCAAAGTTGCTTCGTCAAACATTATGCGTTCCAAGTCATTATACATTGCTCTGGCCTCCGTTACTCAACTGTAACTCGAATTATATTCGTTGTGTTCTCGTCAATCATTGCGCAGCCGCTTCTGATAAAGCCTGCCAGCCACAGGATATTTCCGTCGCTGTCGGTCAGGACAGGAACAGTATCCCTTTTCTCCCGCGGCACCTTTCTGTCAATGAAATAGTCCTTGACCTTTTTCCGACCGGCACCTTCGCCGGAAAGCAGATATGCGTCCCCCGGCCGCCGTCGCCTCACAATAAGCGGCAGCTTAACCTTATCCGCATCAATAACAGCTGCTGATTCATCGGCAGCCCCACTGAAAGCTGCCGTCTCATTCACCGCTTCTGTATACACAGCTGAAATGATTTTACCACAAACTTCCGTTTTTGTACTGTCTCCGCTGCCGTTAAGAAACAATTTTTTCTCTTCTTCCCCGTCAACTTGGGATTTTACCGGAAGTGTTCTGGCAATAATTGCCCGGTCGTATTCAAGTCGCAGGATTGCGCCCGGAAGGCTCAGCTGCTGTCCGCTTTCGCCTGTACAAATAAGGCGGCGCACAGCCTCTATATCTCTGTAGGAACATTTTTCCAGTCCCGGCAGCCGTCTGAGCAGCTCCTGCTGCAGAGCCTTAGGACAAACAGAAAATGCCGGACGGTCAATTGTATTGTCTCTGATTATTCCCTTTGCCTTTTCATCCGCGGCAGCCGCAACACAATCTGAGAGGTCTGCCGAAATCTCCGCCAGACGGCAAAGCGCATTATTTATTTCCGGGTTGTATCTTTCCCTCAGCAGCGGCAGCAATTCAAGCCGCAGGCTGTTTCTCACAGCCTCCTCCGGCACATCGTTCGTGGAATCACGACGCGGCGACAAGCCTCTCAGTCGGCAATACTCCTCTATTTCCGCACGGCTTACTGCCAAAAGCGGACGAATAAGGCGGCAGTGCACCGGCAGGATGCTTCCGCACTCATTCTCCGGTTTAAGCCATTCTGTCATCAACCGGCCCGGCCTCATTGATGACAGCCCTTTTACTCCCGTCCCTCGCAATATACGCATCATTACTGTCTCGGCCTGGTCATCGCCGTGATGACCGACTGCCAGGAAAACCTCACGGGTATCCCAGCGCGTTATCAGTGGCTTTATCGCGGAGAAAGACTCAGTAACCACCTTCCGCAGGAATGTATATCTCAGCTCGCGGGCCGCAGTCTCCATAGACAAACCATTCTCCGCTGCATAGGACGGTACATCACCATGGCCGATACGGCAGGGAATACCTCGGGACACACAGAAGTCATGGACGAAGGCAGCATCAGCCCGAGACTCCTCGCCACGGATTCCATGCTCGAAATGGGCTGCAGTGATATTCAGCTGCCGCTTTTCCTGCTGGGACAGCAGCCAGTCCAGCAGAGCCAAAGAATCCGGCCCTCCCGAGCAGGCAACAACTACTGCCGCCCCTTTGGGCAGCAATTCATTGTCATCAACGAATCTATTCATTTTTCCGTTGAATGATAATAATGTCCTGTCCATTTATTCATCCTCGGATTCTGTATAATCTCGAATAAAAAAGGCGTGTCCTGCTGAATGAACAGGGCACGCCATTCTCTTCACTAATCAGTCACCACGCCGGGAGCCGCGACCGCCACGCTTAGAATCGGTCTTTCGCTTCAAATCGGTGAGGCGCTCGTCACTGTCCTTCAGGAACTTCGACAGCTTGTCCTCAAAGGACATGGGGCCGCTACTGAAACGACCGCTGGGACGGGAGAAACCGCCGCCCATCGGAGGACGGGAAGGACGAGGAGGTACAGCACCGGCCGGACGAGGCGGACGATTCTGTCTGTCAGCAAAGGAACCACCCTGGCCGCCTGCCTGCGGGCGTTCGCCACGGGGAGCAGCTGCTGCCTGAGCAGCCTTGTTCTCCGGCACCTGCTTTACGGACAGACCGATACGGCCATTGTCGTTAATAGCCAGTACCTTAACCTTTATCTTCTGTCCCTGCTTAAGGAAATCGTTTACATCGTTGACGTAAACATCCGCTACCTCTGAAATATGGACCAGACCGGTCTTATTTTCGGGAAGCTCAATAAATGCACCGAATTTCGTGATACCACTAACGGTTCCCTCTAAAATACTGCCAACTTCAATGGACAAAATGCTGCTTCCTCCTAAGATAAAATGTAAGCCCTATACGAGCATAATTACCTGCTGCCATGCGGCAAAATATATGGCATCTCGCCGGAGCGTACCATGTTCAGCTCCTCGCGGGCTACCTTCTCTACTCTGCGAAGATCCTCAAGCCCCGCCTTTTCCTCACGAAGGCCCTCATTGACCTTCTGAGCCGCAGCCAGTCGCTGCTCTGCTACCTGATACTTTTCATTGATACCGTTCAGGTACACCTGCTGATTGTAAAAGCAGTATCCGAAATATACTAAAACAACCGATACCACCATATAGAACCAGCTAGGAGCCCGTCGGCTGCCACGGGAGCCTCTGGAACTATCCCTCCGTGCCATACTGTCCCCTGCCTTTGAACGGTCTGAAAAGACCGATAAAAACTCAAAAAAGATAAACTTTCAGCACATTCCAATGATACAGAGAATACTGCAAAAAAGCAAGAGAAAAATCAAGAAATTCTGACAATATTTACAGCTTTTTTAACTTCTCTCCGCCAGTGATATGGGCGACAAAACGCTTATACCGTTGGAATTTACAAAAACATCGGCCTTTACTCCGAAAACCTCTGCCAGCAGGTCCACTGTCAGGATTTCTCCCGGCGTTCCCTGTCGGTATATGCCATGGTCTTTTATCACCACGATTTCATCCGCATACTGCAGAGCATGATTGATATCGTGGAGTACCATGATTATGGTCATGTTCTCGCTGCGGTTCAGCTCTTCGATGATGTTCATGACTTCCAGCTGGTGTCCGATATCCAGATATGTCGTAGGCTCATCCAGCAGGAGAATTTCCGGTTCCTGCGCCAGTGCCATCGCGATAAAGGCCCGCTGGCGCTCACCGCCGGAAAGCGTCATCACCCGCTGGCTCATATATCCCTTAAGGTGAGTCTTGGCCAGTGCCTGCTCTACTGCCTCCCTGTCCCGTTTGGGATCGCCGGCCGTCATTATTCCCCGATAGGGGAACCGGCCGTAGTCCACCAGCTCGCTGACGGTAACATCCGCCGGCACAGTCATTCCCTGGGGCAGTATCGCCAGTCTCCGGGCGAAAGCCTTTCGGCTGAGCTTCTTTGTGTCCTCATCACCGAGCAGCACACTTCCCTCGTATCGGTGGTTAAGACCGGCCAGTGCTTTCAGCAGTGTCGACTTTCCCGCTCCGTTCGGGCCGATAATAGCCGTCCGTTTTCCGGGAGTAAAGCTGATATTCACATCAGACAGTATCGTTTTTTCTTCGATTTTTACCGTCAGATTCTTCGCTGCCAAAACAGCCTGTTTTACATTGTCCATTACAGCTCCCTCCTAAGCAGGAAGAGGAAGAACGGCGCGCCGAAAACCGCCATCAGGATTCCAACCGGCAGCTCAGTAGGAGCAAAGGCTGTCCTTGCGAAGGTATCCGACAGCATAACAGTGGCCGCACCAAGGAGCGCCGCCCCCGGCAGCAGGTAACGATAGTCTGAGCCAATCATAAGACGAACAGCATGGGGAACGATTAGTCCGACAAAGCCCAGCAGTCCCACGACGGAAACTGCGCTGGCCGCCAAAAGTGCCGCTAAGGCTGTCATAACGATACGGGTAAGCTCAACATTGAGTCCGAGTCCCTTGGCCATTTCATCTCCAAGCTGAAGTATGTTGAGATGCTTCGCCCCTATCATCGCCAGGATTACTCCGACGATGGTGTACGGATAAATTATGCCTACATGGGGCCAGCTTCTGGTAGCCAGACCGCCGACCATCCACATCAGTGCCCCGTGTACCTTGTCGCTGTTAAAAATCATTACCGCCGAAATTCCGGCACCGAGGAATGCAGAAACGGCAACGCCGGCCAGAATTATCCGAACCGGGCGTATTCCGTTTTTCCATGCCAGCAGATAAATCACACAGGCAGCACCCATAGCGCCAAGGAAAGCCGCCGGAGTAACGAGATACTCCAGCGCAGGAAACGCCAGCATCAAAAGGACTGCCGCCAGACCTGCACCGGAGGAAATACCGATGATATGCGGGTCAGCCAGCGGATTTTTCATAATCGCCTGCAGAATCGCACCCGAAAGAGCGAGATTGATGCCTACGAGTGCGGCTACAATGGTCCTCGGCAAACGAATGTTCATTATAATCTGCTGATGAGTACCGGCACCGTTTCCAAAGAGAGCCGCGTATATCTCCTCTGTCGTAATCGGCACAGAACCCATCTCTACGGAGACAATAAAGCCCAAGGCCACCAGCGCCGAAAAAAGGAGCAGGAAAACCAGCCGGCGCATCCTTGACGCGTCAGTTGTTCCCTGCTCTTCTCTTTTGTCTAATGCTTTGCCATTTTCTTTGGCTTCCATTACTTCACTGCCCCCGGATAAATCAGTTTTGCCATTTCCTCAAAGGCATCCGGGAAATGCACTCCCGGACTAAGGAGAAAGTGGTTCTGAGACAGATAATAGATTTTACCGTTTTTCACGGCAGGAATCGTCTGCCATGCCGGACTTTCGGCAATAGTCTTTTCCATACTCTTCTTGATATCTTCAATCTTTCCCATACTGGTTACGAAGATAATCTCCGGGTTCTGCTCTACCAGAGTCTCGATACTGTACGGCGCTGCATCGGGATTTCCCTCAATGGCGTTCATTCCCTGTGCCACATTCACGAAGCCGAGCCGCTTTGCCACCGAGCCGGCGATACTGGTATCCAGCTGGACACTCAGTCCCTGACCGGTACTGTGGAGAATTGCCACCCGCTTACTCTCCTGCGGTACTACAGCGACAATATTATCTATCTTTTCATCCATGTTTTTGACAAACTTTTCTCCGGCCTCCTTATTGCCGGTAAGCTGTGCAAAAACCCCGATTTCACGCTTTACGCTGTCATAATTCTTCATATCCAGCACGATAGCAGGAATCTTATTCATATCAAGGGTCGTCAGCAGCTTCTCGTTCATGCCCTTGTTTATGATAACGAGATCCGGTGAGCAGGAAACAAGCTTTTCAACATCTATGTTGTAGACCCTGCCGATACTGGTCTTATCCTTCGCAAAGTCCGGCATATTCGTGCGGGAGTCAGGACGGCCGACTACATCGCCGCCTACAGCATGCAGCGGTTCAAGAAAGGAGGCCGAAGTAACGACAATGCGCTCCGGTTTCTTCGGCAGGCGAACCTCCCTGCCCATGTCATCGATAATCACGGCGAAGTAATTCTCGGCTGATGCCGTCCCATGTTCCTTGTGATTGCTTTGGAATACTGCGGTCTTGCTGCCGCTTCCTCCCGGTGCTGCAGTCTTTTCCCCGCAGCCGCCAAACATAAATGTGAAAGACAGAATCGCGGACAGTACCGCCAATTTTTTCTTACTCATCGCAAATCTCCACAAAAAACTCCCTGCCTTCCGGACAGGGAGTTTTCCCGATTGATGTCAGACCTTAAAGCAAAGAATCGTGACTAATACCCAGCTAATGACAAGTCCGATTGAAATCAAATAGCCTTCCTTGGTAATCGGCCGGCCAAAATTGGTATTTTCACCCATAAAGCCGCGGCGATTGAGGAGCGCATACTTCTGCACTCGCTTCTTGAACCATTTCTTTTTCCGCTCTTCACCGACTACGGTACCGACAATCTGCGCAATAGCGATGCAGGAACCGAAGCTGCAAAGAGTCCGAACTGTTATTTCGGCATCTGATAATCCGCCAAAGAGCCAATCCAAACTAAAAACCTCCCGGTGGTAAAACCACAATCATATTATAACCCAATCATTAAATAAACTCAATGAATGAAATTCCCATCAAATCTCTTTTTTATCAGGGGGAACAGGATACAGCTCAAGACCCGGATTGTTATCGGTAATCCAGCCAAGAGCCCACTCGTTGTTAACCAGCAGTACCGGCAGACCGTTGCGGTCATATACAAACATGCCGCGGTCAATACCACGCATACCCTCCGGTGTAGCCGTATGTCCGTCCTCATACACGAGCCAGCGGGCAACCTCAAAGGGCTGCATGGTGAGAATTACATCTACACCGTACTCACTCTTGAGGCGGTAAACAAGGACATCAAACTGCAGAGTACCGACAGTTCCTACAATAATCGAATCGTAGCCTGCTTCCTTGAAGAGCTGAATCGCCCCCTCCTGAGTAAGCTGCTCGATTCCCTTCAGGAACTGCTTGCGCTTCATGGTATCCTTCGCTTCAACACGGGCGAATTTTTCCGGCGGGAATACCGGGAAATCAGCGAAGCGGAACTTCGTAGAAGTATCGGATATCGTATCACCAATACCAAAGATACCCGGATCAAAGAGACCTACGATATCTCCCGGCCACGCCTCATCAATAATCTGACGATCCTGCGCCAGGAACTGCTGCGGCTGAGCCAGCTTGATAGGCTTGCCGCTGGCCTCATGCCAGACGGTCATATTGCGCTCAAATTTACCGGATACAATACGGATAAATGCCAGTCGGTCACGATGTGCGGGATTCATGTTTGCCTGAATCTTAAAGACAAATGCCGAAAACTTTTCGTCAACCGGCTCGATGGCACCGATTGATGACTCGCGGGCTACCGGCGGCGGAGCCAGACGCAGATACTCCTCGAGGAAGTTCTGTACGCCGAAGTTCGTCATAGCCGAGCCGAAGAACATAGGGGTCAGCTCACCGCAGGCCACCTTTTCGAGATCAAATTCTTCGCCGGCTGCATCCAGAAGCTCAATATCATCAAGCAGATTCTGATAAGTAGCTTCGTCAAGACGAGCCTTCAGCTCATCAGAACCCATTTCGTATACATCAGAGAGGCGTGCCTCCTGACCGTGGGTGGTATCAGCCGCAAACAGCTCAACCACATTCTTCCGGCGGTCATAGACGCCCTGATACCGTCCGTCACTGCCTACCGGCCAGTTCATAGGATATGCCCGGATTCCCAGGACATTTTCTATTTCGTCCATCAGGTCGATAGGAACCTTGCCATAGCGGTCCAGCTTGTTTACAAAGGTAAAGATTGGTACATGGCGCTCCTTGCAGACCTTGAAGAGCTTCTTTGTCTGAGTCTCGACACCCTTTGCCGCGTCCAGCACCATTACGGCACTGTCTACTGCCATAAGGGTACGGTAGGTATCTTCGGAAAAGTCCTGATGGCCCGGAGTATCAAGAATATTTATCCGGCATCCGCCGTAATCAAACTGCAGAACTGAAGATGTAACGGAAATACCGCGCTGCTTTTCTATCTCCATCCAGTCAGAAACGGCATGACGGGCTGTTTTGCGGGACTTGATGGAACCGGCAAGATGGATAGCTCCGCCGTAGAGCAGAAGCTTCTCGGTAAGGGTAGTTTTACCGGCATCCGGGTGAGAAATGATAGCAAAGGTGCGTCTCTTTGCTGTTTCGCTACGAAGCTGATCTATATCTGTAGACAAAATTATACCTCCGGTTTACTGTGCTATCTTGACCTTTGTCCATACCTCTTCATATTTGGGCAGGTTTTCGGTCAAATCATTAAAGAACTCGGCGTTCTCAATAAGCTCCCTGGGCGGATAAGCAGCAAGGCTTTCCTGTACTTCCCTGGGAAGCTGCTTCTGCACCTCCGGCAAAGGAGTCGCATAGCCGATGTACTCTACATTCTTTTTGGCGATATCAGGACGCATCATATAGTCGATGAAGGCCATAGCCGCATCCTTATTTTTGGAGCCCTTAAGGATTACCATGGAATCAATCCAGATGTTTGTACCCTCCTTGGGAATGATATAGGCCACATCCTTATTTCTCTCCATGATGTACTGGGCATCCCCCGACCAGACAACTGCCAGAGCGCCTTCCCCGGCAATCATCCTGTCCTTCACATCATCCACAACATAGGCTTTGACGAGGGGCTTCTGCTCCACCAGTTTTCTGGCGGCATCATCAAGCGCCTTTCCTTCGCCGCTGTTCAGAGAATAGCCAAGGTATTTCAGCGTGATACCGATGGAGTCTCTCGGACTGTCCAGCATGAAAATCTGTTTTTCGTATTTTTTATCCCAGAGAACAGCCCAGCTGTCAACCTTTTCTTTAACCATCTTTGTGTTGCAGGCAATGCCGACAGTTCCCCACATGAAGGGGACAGAGTATTCGTTCTTTGGATCAAAGGATGCATTCAGGAAGCGTTCACCGACCAGCTTGTAATTCTTAAGCTTAGATGTGTCAATCTTCTCCACCATCTTTTCCCTGATCATCCGGGAAATCATATAGTCAGAGGGAATGGCAACATCATAGTCTTTTCCGCTGGACTTGAGCTTTACATACATATCCTCATTGGTGACAAAGGTATCGTACACCACATGGATACCGGTCTCTTTCTCAAAGCTTTTAAGAACAGACGGGTCAATATAGTCGCCCCAGTTGTAGACCTTCAGCTGACGCTTCGTATTCTGACCGACGCCCTTTCCGCCGCAGCCGGTAATCACTAAAGCAGAAAGGAGAAACAGCGTAAGCATCAAACAAAGCATTGCTCGTTTTTTCATTGGTAACCCCCCACTAAAACAGCGCAGCTTAAACATAGCCGCCAGGATACCACTCACTCTATTTATCTGTTTTCAAGAAGACCCCGCCCTTTAAGACAGACTCCACCCTTTTACCATATATGGTATATTATAATGCAGATATTCAATAAATTGCAAGGCAATTTATTCCAGACAGAAAAGGCTGCCGCACAATTATGCAGCAGCCCGATTACTATCTTTTTATTTATCAAAGGTAAGCAGCCATCATCTTTCTGGCATTAGCGTAATTCAACTCCGTGTAGGTGCCGGCATCCAGCACATGATCCATCAGCTACGGCAGCAGCACATTGCCGTTGGACAGCTTTTTCGTCCCAGTCCCTGCAGCTGCACAAGCCGCAAAGCTGCATACCATAATACATACCAGCAGTGAAATGATTTTCTTCATTTCTTTATTCGTTTCAGGAAGTTCTCCATCAGCTTATAGCCTAGCGGAGTGAGAATTGATTCCGGATGGAACTGCATTCCTTCGATATCATATTCCTTATGACGGAGACCCATTATCATGCCGTCCTCCAGCTCTGCCGTCACCTCAAAGCAATCCGGAAGGCTGGCCCTCTCCACAATCAGAGAGTGATAGCGGCCAATCTCCATGGACTGAGGCAGCCCCTCATAGCAGCCACTGCCGCAGTGCTTTATCCGGGAGGTCTTGCCGTGGACGATGGCTCCGGCACCGATTACCCTGCCGCCGAATACCTCGCCGATGGCCTGATGACCGAGGCAGATTCCAAGTATCGGAACCTCTCCCTTCAGCTCTCTGATGACATCCTCGGTAATGCCGGCATCAGAAGGAACACCGGGACCGGGAGAGAGAACGATTGCCTCGTAGTTTTTCTTACGAATCTCCTCTACAGTAGTGCAGTCATTTCGGATAACTTCTACCTCCGCCCCCAGCTGGCACAGCAGCTGGTAAACATTGTAGGTAAAGGAGTCATAGTTATCAAGGAGCAACAGCATTATTCTCCACCTCCTCGACGATTCCGAACAATACCTTTGCCTTCTGCAGGATTTCCCTGTATTCATTGATGGCTACAGAATCGTAAACGATACCGGCTCCGGCCTGAATTATTGCCTCGTCTCCTTCTATACGCATAGTACGAAGGGTGATGCAGGTATCCATATTGCCGTCAAAATCAAGATAGCCGACGATACCGGCATAGGCGTTGCGGCGGACAGCCTCCAGCTCGTTGATTATTTCCATGGCCCGGAGCTTCGGCGCTCCGCTGACCGTTCCCGCCGGGAAGCAGGCCTTCAATACATCCATCGGGGTATACTCGGGCTTCTTCTTTCCCTTTACTTCGGAAACCATGTGCATGACATGGGAGAACTTCTCTATGACCTTCAGCTTTGTGACGCGGACGCTGCCGGCTTCACTGATGCGGCCAATATCGTTGCGGGCAAGGTCTACCAGCATAGAATGCTCGGCGCATTCCTTTTCATCCTGCAGAAGGTCAGCCATCAGAGCTTCGTCCTCCGCATCATTCGCTCCGCGGCGGCGGGTACCGGCGATAGGATAAGTAGTCAGCTCATCACCAGCTACCCGTACCAGCATCTCAGGTGATGCACCCACCAGCTTCGTCTCACCGAAGTTCAGGTAGAACATATACGGAGAAGGATTGGCCTGTCTCAGCCGTCGATAGAAGGTAAAGGGCGGTTGTGTAATCTTCTCACGGAACTGCTGGCTGGGGACAATCTGGAATATGTCGCCGGCGATAATGTGGTCACGGCAGCTCTTAATAATATTATCAAAGGACTCCGTCATTTCACCGTATCTGGCAAGAAAGTCCAGCTTGTCCTGCCTCGGCTCATTGTACTGATGAATATTCTCCAGCGGAGCTGCCAGCTTCTCCTCTGTTTTCTTCAGAGCTTCCACCGCCTTGTCATAGACGGCTCCGGCATCTGTCCCATCTGTTTCAGCCATATAGACCAGCCTTGTCGTATGACGAAGCTGATCAAACATTACCAGCTGACGGCACATCATAAACTGTCCGAGAAGGTCTCCCTCCCCCAGATCAAGTCCCCGTACCCGGTCGAAGGTGGCAACAATATCGTAATTCAGATAGCCGATAACGCCACCGTTAATCAGTGGCAGCGGCTTTTCCGTAGTCGGCGCACTAAACTTCGCCATGAAGCGCTTGATGGTGTCAACAGGAGCACCCTCGTAGCAGCGCATGCGTCCGTTCTGCTCCATCATCAGCTGATCGGCATATACCTCCAATCTGATGAAGGGTTCAGCCCCGATAAAGGAGTAACGGCCATATTTCTGATTTACCTCTACAGACTCCAGCAGGAAGCCCGTTTCCTCTCCCACCAGCTTGTAGTAAACGGACACCGGTGTATCGAGGTCATTGAACAGCTCTGTAGAAACAGCAATGATATTTGAGTCTTTTGCGAGGGTAATAAAGTCCTCACGAGATGGTATAGTTTTCATAATTTTCACAAAAAGGGGCGGCCAGAGACCGCCCTCCCATATACAGTTAGTTATACGCCTTGTCCAAAGCAGTGCGTATCTCGGAAACAATGCCAGCAGCAGCATCCATGTCATTTTCCAGCAGCTTCTTTAATACTGCGGAGCCGACGATGACTGCATCAGCGTGAGCGGCGGCTTCTACGGCAGCCTCTCCGGAGCCGATACCAAAGCCGACAGCTACCGGAACACTGCTCTGCTCCCGCACAGACTGGGCAACCTTGCCGATGGGGCCGTAGTCTATCTTGCGGACACCGGTAACACCGTTGACCGATACGCAGTAGATGAAGCCCTTTGCATTAACGCAGGTCTCGGTAATGCGGCGGGGTACAGTTCCGGGGGTAACGAACTCAACGATGGGCATATCAAGCTTGTCACCGAGCTCGCGAAGCTCTGCCGATTCTTCGTGAGGAACATCCGGAAGAATGAGTCCGTCCAGACCGGCTGCCTTAGCATCGGCGAAGAAATCATTAAGACCGTAATTAAGAAGATTGTTAAGATAACCCATAGCAAGAATGGGGATGTTGGTAAAGGTGCGAATTTCCTTTACGAGAGCAATAAGCTTTTTTACAGTCATGCCCTTCTTGATGGCCTCGAAGGAAGACCTCTGGATGATAGGGCCATCGGCCATAGGATCGGAGAAAGGAATGCCCAGCTCTATGGCATCCGCACCATTTGCCTCTGCCATCTTTACAGCTGCGATTGTAGATTCAATATCCGGGGCACCGGCGGTAATGAAGATTACGAGGCCCTTTTTCTTAGCGGCCTTCAGTTCCTGAAATTTACTGTCAATGCGATTCATTTCAAATCTCCTCCCCCAGTACCTTTGCTACCATCTGAACATCCTTGTCGCCGCGGCCGGAGAGGCAGACGACAACAACCTCATCCTCCTTGGTGGTGGGCATGAGTTTCTCAAGATATGCCAATGCATGAGAGCTTTCTACTGCCGGGATGACACCCTCAAGCTCAGATACACGGCGGAAGGCTGCCAGAGCCTCATCATCAGAAATACCTACATAGTCAACAATGCCAGCATCCTTGAAGTAGGAATGCTCGGGGCCAACGCCCGGATAGTCGAGACCGGCGGAAATGGAGTATGCCTCCAGTGCCTGACCGTCATCGTCCTGCAGCAGATAGCTGTATGCACCATGGAGAACACCGGGACGGCCCTTCTCCAGAGTCAGGGCGTGCTCATCGGTATCCATGCCCTTACCGGCAGCCTCTACACCGAACTTCTTTACATCTTTATCATTGCGGAATTCATAGAAGGTACCCATAGCATTGGAGCCGCCGCCTACACAGGCAACCAGATAATCTACGCGGCCGCCGGCCTGTTCCTTTACCTGCTCACGAATCTCCTCGCCAATAACCTTCTGGAAATCGCGAACCAGCTCAGGATAGGGAGCCGGACCGGCAACAGTGCCGATGAGGTAATAGGTATCATCTACATGGGCAGCCCAATAACGGATTGCCTCATTCATGGCATCCTTAAGAGTGCCGGAACCGCCCTCAACAGGGATAACCTCTGCACCCAGCAGCTTCATGCGGAATACATTGAGTTTCTGACGCTCAACATCCACCTTGCCCATGAAAACCTTGCACTTGAAGCCGAACAGTGCGGCTACGGTAGCGGAAGCAACGCCGTGCTGGCCGGCACCGGTCTCGGCGATGATGCATTCCTTACCCATGCGCTTGGCCAGGATGGCCTGACCAAGGGCATTATTAATCTTATGAGCACCGGTATGGAGCAAATCTTCACGCTTCAGGAAAATCTTTGCCTTGCCGTAATGCTTCGTGAGCTTCTCGGCATAGTAGAGCATGGACGGACGACCTGCATACTCCTTCAGGATACGCTTGAAGTCAGCGATAAACTGCGGGTCATCCTTGTACTTATCATAAGCATCTTCCAGTTCGTTCAGGACAGGCATTACCGTCTCAGGTACATACTGTCCGCCGTACTTACCAAATCTTTTAGTTGCCATTTTATATCCCCCACTTTTTATGATTAAACCTTTTATCTAAATGAACTACTAAAACAGTCCAATGATATCAGATCTCGTTATTTCTGTCGAAATCGATAATACCATCGTTTAATTAGTTGCAAAGTAGTTTATTTCCTATTTTATTTTCCGGCTGCAGCTATTTCTCTTGTCATAGCTCCCACATCCTCAGCTACCACAAGCCCCTCTCCTACCAGCACGCCGCGGCATCCTGCCAGCCGGAGCTTTTCGGCATCGGCTCTGTTCTGCACGCCGCTTTCACTGATGAGAACTCTACCCTTCAGCTTGTCACGCTCTCTGATATACGGCAGCAGCTCCAGAGTATTATCGATGGATGTAATAAATGTTTTCAGATTGCGGTTATTCACCCCGATAAATTTCCCGGAGGTTGCCAATGCCTTATCAATATCGTCTTCATCGTGAACCTCGATAAGTGCATCCATCCCCAGCCGGTGCGTAATATCCAAAAATTCTTTCAGCTGCTCACCGGTAAGAATTCTGGCAATCAGAAGCACTGCATCAGCCCCAAGCCATCGCGCTTCGTAAATCTGGTATTCATCTATGATGAACTCCTTGCGCATTACGGGCAGCTCCGTTATGGCCTTAACTGCCGGAATATCCTCATTTCGTCCGAGGAAATGTGAATCGGTATGAACTGAAAGCATTGCTGCTCCGTTTTCACTGTATATCTTTGCCAGCTCCGTGACCTCGTAGCGCCTGCAGAGGCGACCCTTGGCTGGTGAATTGAGCTTACATTCGGCAATCAGAGAGAAGTCCGCCGCCTCCAGAACCTCAGCCGCCCGATGAGTACCCTGCTTCAGCTCTGCCTTGAGCCTGTCTAAAGGCATCTGTTCCCTGGCAGCCTCTACAACCGCCCGCTTCTTTTCTACGATTTCTGCGAGAATATCTTTCATCGTATCACCTTGCATTATTTTGCGGAGCAGGCTCACTTCTTCTACAAGCCACGCCCCGATAAAGTATCATTTGCCTTTTACAGCGCCCAGATATTCACGAATTTTTTCCGGTGACTTATTCCCATCCTCGTCCTCCAGACTGCCGGAAGCATCAAGCCCGTCGGGATTAAAAATTCGCATTGCCTCGTCGGCATTTTCCTTCGATATGCCTCCGGCAATCAGAAACGGCTTTTTCAGTTTCTCCGTCTCTGCCGCTGCCTCCTGCCAGGCAAAGGCCTGGCCGCTGCCACCCACCTTGCCGTTGGCAAAGCTGTCAACGAGAATCATCTCCGCCGGGTAGCTGTTGGCTGCCTCCGCTGTGAAATCATCTCCGTAGCGCATGGCCTTTATTATGGGATAATTTATTGACGCCGCATATTCCGCTGTCTCATGTCCATGAAGCTGAACATAGTCCAGACCGCAGAGGCGCGCCGCCTCATTTACATATTCGGCCGCCTCATCAACAAAAACCCCGACCTTCTTCACCCGTTTAACACTACGACAGATCTCCGCCGCCTTTTCCGGCTCTATAGTCCGTCTGAATCCCTTGGAAAGAATGAAACCGATGAAATCAGCCCCGGCATCCTCCGCGGTACGGGCAGCATCAACATCTCTGATGCCGCAGATCTTTATCAGCATACAAACCTCCCTCCGGTATTCACCGGTCAAACCACTCCGGTCAACAAAAAAACCGCCCCGACACCCGTCAGCATAACAACCTTGCTTCAGGGGCGAAACGGATCGCGGTACCACCCTAATTCATCATTCACCGGTAAAATAAAAAACATCCACTTCGCTCCCCTACGGGACGAAATGGATTCGCTGTACCACCCGATGAATAACCTTCATTATTGAACACGGAACCTGATCGGCTCGATGCTCTCAGCCATATAACGGTGGCTTCCGTTCCTGCCTACACAGTAAAACCTTCGGAGGACTCTCCCGGGACCATTCATCCGCTTCTCCTGACCGATCATCACACCAGAGCTATGCTCTACACCGGCTCGCTGAACATTCGAACATCGGAGTACTATTTCCCGTTCACTGATTTATAGTATTAAATTTTCGCCTCAATTTAGGAAAATAATATACTCACAGGCAGATGTTGTCAATATATTTTCCGTAAAATACTGTATACATCTTTCCTGTTTCCGCACAGAAAAAGACCCGGCAGAAGCCGGGTCTCCAAATGATATAGCTAAATCAGGCAGATTTACGAACTACATTGGAAGCCTGAGGACCACGAGCGCCCTCGACGATTTCAAACTCTACAGCCTCGCCCTCGTTGAGAGTCTTGAATCCGTCGCCCTGAATAGCAGAGAAATGAACGAATACATCGCCGCCAGCTTCCTGCTCAATGAAACCGTAGCCCTTTTCCGCACTGAACCATTTAACTTTTCCCGTCATGTTGAAGATCCTCCTAAAATTTTTAAAGCGGTGCTTTTGCACACCGCACAACCTTCATTATATCATAACAAAATATTGTGTCAATATACATCAAAAGAAAATAAACATCTTACCGCTATAAATTTCTTAGGAATCTCCCAATAATTGCTCATTAATATAAAAAAATGAAAAACAATATAAGTCAAACACTGCTATAACCGTTAAATGCCGGTTGCTCATCCGTTAGCCGGTTTAGCAAAAATCATCCTGCCGGCTGCCGTCTGCAGAGCGGAAGTGACTTCTACCGTAATGGTACTGTTGAGGTAACGGTGACCGTTTTCTATTACAATCATCGTTCCGTCTTCAAGATATGCAAGGCCCTGACCCTGTGACCTGCCTTCCTTTACCACATTAACCGTCATTGTCTCACCGGGAATAACAACAGGCTTGACCGCATTGGCCAGCTCATTGATATTCAGTACGGTGACACCCCGAAGCTCTGCAACCTTGTTCAGGTTGTAGTCATTGGTGATAATTTTGCCGTTTACCTTTTGGGCAAGGCGGACAAGCTTTGAGTCAACCTCACTCACATCGTCAAAATCTTCACCGGTTACCTCTACCAGTATTTTTTCGTGAGAGCGTATACGCTGCAGGATATCAAGTCCGCGGCGTCCCCGTCCCCGTTTCAGCACATCGGCGGAGTCGGCAATATGCTGAAGCTCCTCCAAAACGAAGACCGGCACCAGCAGTGTACCCTCCAGAAAGCCGCTGTCAACAACATCGGCTATTCGTCCGTCAATAATGACATTCGTATCCAGCAGCTTGTACTGTCTGTCCTCCGTCATCATCGTTGGCGTCTCTAGTGTGCTTGGCTTCTCTACCACGCTGACAACAGCCACCGGCGGCGGCGCATCTGTCTGCGCACCCTTTGCCTTTACCAGCTCACGCAGAAGCTTGGGGATGGCATCAAATACCGTTTCCAGTTCCTCCCGCTTACGAATCAGTATGCTGATTCCCATATAGCCGAAGACAAGACTGAAAACAACCGGTGCGTAGTCACCGATGATAGGCACCCGGGAAAATGCCGCCCCTAAAAGATTGGCAATAATAAGTCCTAAAGCCAGACCGCAGACACCGGCAATGGCATCGTGAGTAGGCATTTTGTTTATCTGTGCCTCGACCCAGGCCGAAAAGCCCTTGAGCTGATGAATAAATAAGGGAGCAAGCAGGCTGCTAGCCATGCCGCCCAGAATAAGTCCGGAAATAATACATATAAAACTGGATATAGTTAGACGGAAAAATCCCAAATCGGTTTTCAAAATCTCTGTTGTCACAAACTGAGTCAGAACCGGACTTGCCAAACGCATTGCCGCTGCACCAGCCACCGACCCCAGAAGAATTATAAAAAACCGTAGAATCTTATCTAGTATCATCTGTTTCACCTCCTTTCACAATTACAATGTAAATATATGTGACAGCCATGGCATTTGCCGTTGGCCCTTCACAGCATCCTTTTCGCTGCAGCTGCATGCTCCAGCATCTCTCTTGCATTGGCCAGTGCTGCCTCAGACAATTCCAGGCCACTTGCCATTCGGGCAATTTCAGCCACCTCATCCTGCCCCTCAATGATTCTGACAGTGGTGGTTGTCTGTCCGTTTTCGCTTTCCTTTGCCAGATAGAGATGACGGTCAGCCATAGAGGCTATGGCTGCCAAATGAGTTATGCAAAGCACCTGCCGGGACTTCGCCACTCTGGCGATACGCTGAGCCACCATCTGTGCCGTCCTGCCGCCGATGCCGGTATCGATTTCGTCGAACACCATACTGGGAGCAAGGTTGTCCCCTTCGGCTGCAGCACTCTTGATCGCCAGCGATATGCGGCTAAGCTCGCCGCCGGAGGCAACCTTTGCCAAAGGTTTTACCGGCTCTCCGTCATTGCCGCTGAAGAGCAGCTCCAGCTCATCTGCGCCCATTTCACCGCAGCCGTTTCCGGGTCTGATTTCTGCAGTAAAACAGGCCTTCTCCATGCCCAGCTCCTTCAGCTCGGCAGTTATATCACGGGATATTTTTTCTGCCGCCTTTTTTCTAAGAGCGGTAAGCCTCTCTGCCTCTTCATGTACCCGTTCCTCTGCCGCAGCAGCTGTCTTACGCAGCCTATCAAGATCTCCGTCACCGTTTTCGATAAGGGAAAGGTCATTCTTTATTTCCTCATACCGTTCCAGTACAGCCTCTATCGTAGGACCAAATTTCTTTTTCAGACGGTCAAGCTTATCAAGACGGCCCTGCAGTCTGTCAAGATAGCCCGGGTCAAAATCCAGTGAATCGTGATAGTCGTCTATGCGGGCAAAAACATCAACAATATCTACCCGGTCGTTTTCCAGACGGTCAATCAGATCATCAAGGCTGTCATCGTAACGGCTCAGATGCTCCAGTCTGCCGATTGCCTGACTGAGGGCGTCCGCCACTCCGGGAGCCTCACCGACGCCGCCAAGAAGGCCGGATATTTCGCTGATGTCCTCAGCTATCTTCTCACCGTTGGACAGCTTCGTTACTTCGGCCTCCAGCTTCTCGTATTCTCCTGCTGTCGGCTTTACCTTCTCTATTTCCTCCATCTGCCAGGTGAGCAGATCCTTCTTCTCTGCGGCTGCTGCCAGACTCTCCTCCAGCTCCTGCAGCTCCCTCTTTGCGGATTGCCATTCATTATAGGCTATCCTGTAACCTCTGAGGGCATCCTTTATTTCAGGGATTGCCCCATCCACCAGACGAAATTTATTCTCCATTTTCAGCAGGGCGAGATTTTCATTTTGTCCGTGAATATCAAAGAGGAACTCACCTATATTTTTCAGCACCGTCAGAGTGGTACGGCAGCCGTTCACCAGCACAGAGCTCTTTCCCTTATCGGTAAGCTGTCTGGTGATAATCAGCTCTGTCCCGTCCAAATCAATCATTTCTTCCTTGAGGAAATCTATAAGCTCAGTTTCTCCCTCAATGTCAAAAACCGCCTCCACCCGCAGCCATTCGCATCCGGTGCGAATCATGTCAACGGAGAGACGGTGGCCCAAAACTGCACCCAGGGCATCAATAAGTATAGATTTTCCCGCACCGGTTTCACCGGTAAGAATATTCAGACCGGTGCCAAAATTTATTTCCGTACGGGCCAGCAGAGCAAAGTTCCATACTGTAAGCGTTGAGAGCATTTAATTACCTCCCCACATGTCCGCAATTTTCTGACGGCAGGAAGCGACGGCTTCCTTGGGCTTTACAACAACCAGTATGGTATCATCACCAGCCAGCGTACCGATAATCTCAGGCCAGGCGGCATTGTCAAGGGCAGCGCAGATAGCATTGGCGGTACCGGGCAGTGTCTTCAGCACGATGATATTCTCGCTGCTGTCGATTCTGATTATTGCCTCAGCCAGAAGCTGCTCCAGACGATTCTTCGTTGGGAAGTTTACTTCCTCATTGGGGCAGGCATAGCGGGAGCGTCCGCCGTCAGCGGTTACCTTAATCAGGCGCATTTCCTTGATATCTCTGGACACAGTCGCCTGAGTGACCTCAATATCCATCTCTAACAGAGCCTCGGTGAGCAGCTGCTGCGTCTCGATAGCTCTTGATGTGATTATCTCTCTTATCTTATCCTGTCGGATTCTTTTATCAACGCGTCGCTTCATGATGATTTCCTTTTCCCTGTCCTACAGTACTCAGCCATTAAACTTTCACTTACTCTTTTAAGCGTTGTAAAGCAGCTTTGTCCTTATTGTCTGGTAATAATTCTTGTCATCAAATTTCACGATTTTCGCCGGCATCAATGCCTTGCGGACAATGACTGCCGCCCCATAGGGTATCCTGAAGTTTTCCTGTCCGTCAAAGGTAGCCACCGTATCGGTATGAGGTGTCTGCAGTTCAATGCAGACCTCGTCATTCTCATCGATAACCATCGGACGGGCATTGAAGGTATGCGGACAAATCGGTGTCATAACCAGAACCTTAATCTTCGGGTTAATAATCGGTCCGCCGGCTGACAAGGAATACGCCGTAGAGCCGGTGGCAGTAGATACGATTATTCCGTCTGCCTTGTAGTCCATAACATTGCAGTGGTCAACAGACAATCCGAGATGAAGCATACGGGCTCCGCCGCCCTTGGTAACTACGACATCATTTATGGCATGGCCCAAAAATCTCTCGGCATGGCCCGGCGCCTTCACGAAGCCGGATACCATCATTCGTTCTTCAATGTAGTACTGACCTTCAATAATTTTTTCCAGCTTCGATTCGATCTCCTGCAGCTCAATGTCGGCCAAGAAGCCAAGCGTACCGATATTGATCCCGCAGACCGGAATATCACGCTCATACAGGCGGCGCACAATACCGAGAAGGGTTCCGTCACCGCCGATAGAGAGTGCCATATCTATAGGCTGTTCCTCTATGTTATCCACTCCGGCAGATTCATATCCGAAGTGCTTCGCCTCATTCATCGGCATGATGATCCGGACTTCCCGGTTCCGGAAGAAGTTAAATATCCGGTTGAGGACCATATTGGCGTTTTCTTTATCCATGTTTGGGAAAACAGCAATAGTCAGCATCCTTCAAGCCTCCTTCATTGAATTAAGGAAATTCTTTTCGGTCTCTGCCGGTGTAAGCTTGCCAAGAGCTTCATGTGCTGCCGCTACTACAGCTGCCGCATCAAAGGGTTCCTGAGCGGTCACCGCATCATTGCCCGGCTTTTTGAGATAGATAAGATATTCAATATTTCCCTCTGGGCCTTTGATTGGGGAATAATCCAATCCCATGACGGAAAAGCCGATTTCTTCGGCTGCGGAAATAACCTTCTCGATTACTTCCCGATGAGTCTCCGGCTCCTTTACGACACCGTGCTTGCCCACCTTGCCGCGGCCGGCCTCAAACTGAGGCTTGATAAGGGCTGCCACGGAACCACCGGGAATCAGAAGCTCCCAGGTCGCAGGGAGGACTTTATCAAGGGATATAAATGCTACATCAATAGAAGCGAAATTCAGCAGTTCACCGATATCAACCGGTGTAACATTTCTGATATTCGTCCGCTCCATATTTACTACCCGGTCATCCGTCCGCAGCTTCCAGGCAAGCTGACCGTAGCCCACATCGACAGCATATACCTTCTTCGCTCCATTCTGCAGGGCGCAGTCGGTGAAGCCGCCGGTGGAAGCTCCGATGTCTGCCATGACAGCTCCGGTAAGATTCAGTCCGAAGCAGTCGATTGCCCGGCGAAGCTTAAGGCCTCCCCGGCTGACATAAGGCAGCTCACCGCCGAGGATACGGATGTCCGCGTCCTCCTTAATCATGGCCCCTGCTTTATCTGTCTTCTGACCGTCTACCAGCACCAGTCCGGCCATGATGGTTGTCTTTGCCCGTTCACGGCTCTGAGCCAGTCCCAGTTCTACAAGACGCTGGTCAAGGCGTACCTTACCGATTTTTTTCGTTTTAACCTTCTTTACAGGTTCACCGATAACCGGCGTATATTCTTCGTTTGTATCAAATTCCGGTGTCACAGTTACTTCTCCACAGCTTTTTTGTACCGGGCAGCAATCTTTTCAGCCATCTGCTCCGGCAGCAG
Organism: Schwartzia sp. (in: firmicutes); assembly: GCA_017383125.1. Lineage (GTDB taxonomy): Bacteria > Bacillota > Negativicutes > Selenomonadales > Selenomonadaceae > RGIG250. Next base: position 11,374 of record JAFNYY010000088.1, on the reverse strand, counting down.
TCCGCAGTATTCTCGTTCTTCCTTCTGGGTTCCGTTGGGAACGAACTCGTCACCGATACCAAAACGCAGCACCGGCACATTGGCTCCCATATCGGCTATCGCCTCCAGCACCCCGGAGCCAAAGCCTCCGGCCAGAACATTTTCTTCAGCCGTGACAATCAGCTTTGTTGCCGGATTATTCACTACGGAAGCGATGGTGTCTATATCCAGCGGCTTTATGAAGCGCATATTGACTACGGCCGCATCTATTCCTTCATTCTTCAGTCTGACAGCCGCCTGACGGGCGCTGTCCACCTGACTTCCCACAGCAAAAATGGTCACCGGAGCCGCCGCAGCATCCACCTCGGGGACTGCCATCCTCTCGGCTTTGCCCCGCTCCATCGGCTGAAGCTCCTTTTGCAGCTCTACACCCAGTCCTGCTCCGCGTGGATAGCGAATTGCCACTGGGCTGTTGTAGGAGAATGCAGCCGCCAACATCTGGCGCAGCTCATTTTCGTCCTTCGGAGCCATGATTGTAAGATTCGGCAGGTTTCTCAGATAGGACAAATCAAACACACCGTGATGGGTAGCTCCGTCCTCACCTACCAGTCCGGCTCTGTCAAGGCAGAGGAGGACAGGCAAATTCTGCAGGCAGATATCGTGGAATATCTGGTCGTATGCCCGCTGCATAAAGGTGGAATAAATCGCTACCACCGGCCGAACCCCTCCGGCAGCAAGACCGCCGGCCAAGGTAACAGCATGCTCCTCGGCAATACCGACATCAAAGAACCGCTCCGGGAATTCTTCGCCAAAGGCCTTCAGTCCCGTACCGCTGGGCATGGCTGCCGTAATTGCCACAATATCCCGGTTTTCTCTTGCCAGCTCCCGTAGAGTATCGCTGAAAACCTGAGTATAGCTCGGGGGAGCTGCCTTCTTTTTCACCTGACCGCTGGAAACCTCGAAGGGGCCAACGCCGTGGAACTTCTCAGGCTCAATTTCTGCAGGGATGTAACCCTTGCCCTTCTTGGTCCGGACATGTACAAGTATCGGGCCGTCAAGCTGACGAACCTCATCAAATACCTCAGTAAGAAGCTTTATATTATGTCCGTCAACAGGACCGATGTAGCGGAATCCCAGCTCTTCAAAGAGGCCGCCGGGAACGATAGCGGACTTTACTCCTTCCTTGATGAGGGAAGCTGTCTTATATACAGTTTCTCCGATGTGGGGAATATGCTTTATCAGACCTTCAAGCTCATGCTTTGCCCGAATGTACTCTGGAGTAATCCTAAGACGGGACAGATAGTCAGACAGAGCACCGCTGTGTCCGTCTATGCTCATGCCGTTATCATTCAGCACTACTATGACATTTTTCTTCAGCTCACCGGCGTGATTCAGGGCTTCAAAAACCTCACCGCCGGTCATGGCACCATCGCCGATTACGGCTATCACATGCTCCCCACGGCCGCAGATATCACGGGCAGCAGCCAGACCAAGGGCTACCGATACCGAAGTCGAAGCATGACCTACGCCGAACACGTCATAAACGGACTCTGCCCGACGGGGGAATCCGGTAATGCCATCCTTCCGGCGAAGGGTAGCGAATCTCTCCCGGCGTCCGGTGAGAATCTTGTGCGCATAGGCCTGATGGCCGACATCCCATACGACCTTGTCCTGAGGCAGGCGGAACACCTTGTACAGGGCAAGTGTCAGCTCAACGGCTCCGAGGCTGGAAGCCAGATGGCCTCCGTTCTCTGCCACGGTATCAACAATCAGGCGGCGAAGCTCCCCTGCCAGCTGCTCCATCTCGCTGATGGACAGCTGCGTAAGGTCAGCAGGGCTATTGATGCGTTCCAAAATAAAATACATAATTTTCTTCCGTTCAAATTTTATGATGCCTCAGTTATCCCGGGAAATCAGATACTCCAGCAGGGCTCCGAGGAATTTTGCCTTATCTCCGAGCGGCGCGATCGCCTTAAGGCCGTCATCTACAGCCTCACGGGCAAGGCGCCTTGCTTCCTCAAGAGAGGTAAGGGTAACATAGGTGGACTTGTTGTTGCGCTCATCGCTGCCTACAGGCTTACCGATGGTTGCCTCATCACCTACCACATCGAGAATATCATCAGTAATCTGGAAGGCGAGGCCAAAAGCCAGTGCGTAATCGGTAAGAGCTGCCAGCGTTTTTTCGTCTGCTTTGGCAAGAATTGCACCGGAGCGGATAGCTGCCTTGAAGAGCGCACCGGTCTTACCCAAGTGCATCTCTCGCAGCTTTTCCAAAGGAATGCGTTTTCCTTCCGATTCAAGGTCTACTGCCTGACCGCCCACCATTCCCTGCGGACCGGCAGCGGCGCTCATCTCCTGAATTACCGCAAGCTTTATCTCAGGGGAGACATCTTCCCTTGTCATTACCTCAAAGGCCAGCGTCAGAAGCGCATCTCCGGCCAAAGTCGCAATACCGGCTCCGTAAATCTTGTGGTTGGTAAGCTTCCCCCGGCGATAATCATCATTGTCCATAGCCGGAAGGTCATCGTGAATCAGCGAGTAGGTATGTATCATCTCAATGGCACAAGCGCTGGCGAGGAAATCCTCACCCTTCGCACCGGCAGCATCAGCCGCCGCCATGAGCAGGATAGGACGCAGTCGCTTTCCTCCTGCCATGAGACTGTATTCCATAGACTCGGTAAGGGTTTCATCCAGCGGCTTTCCCGACTGGCGCAGCTGCTTTGGAAGCTCAGACTCCACCAGCTCACGCCGTTCATTCCACTGGGTCTTCATTTCTTTTATTGCTGTTTCTGTCATTGTACTACCACCAAATTATTTTTTAGGCCCGCAGCGTGGTCATATCCGTTTCCACCAGTGACCCGTCGGACTTTACCATCATATCTATCATTTTTTCAGCCCGGTCAAGCTCCTGCTGACACTTATCTACCAGCATTACTCCCCGGCTGTATTTTTCTGTCAGCTCCACAAGAGTAGGTTCACCCTGCTCCATTTCGGCTACGATTGCTTCGAGCTCTCCGAGAGCCTCCTCGAAGGTCTGCTCCTTTTCTGCGTTTTTCCTTGCAGCCATTTTCTTCTCCATCTGTATATTCTCAGACATCCCCGTCACTTCACTGAGTCAACGGAAGCTGTCAGTTCTCCGTCTGACAATCTCACTACTATATCGTCTCCGACCTTGACTCCGCTGACACTGCGGAGCAGTCTGCCGTCATTGCTGCTGACGATTCCGTAACCACGGCGCAAAAGATTCATGGGGTCAAGTAGAGCCAGCCGCTCCCGCTGCAGTATCAACCGCTGCTTCCTGCTGTCAATGATTCCCCTGCTCTTTTCGGCCAATCTCTCCGCCAGAAGTTCCAGCCGCTGACGCTTTTCTGACAGCAGCAGCGCAGGATTTGAGAGAGTCCTGCTTCGCTTCAGCCCATCCAGCAGAGTCTGTCTGTATCTTATCTTCGAATGTGCTGCCTGCTGAAGTCTTACCGCCAGATGCCTCAATCTGCTACTCAGCTCCACCGTATCCGGTACAGCCAGTTCCATAGCATTGGAGGGTGTTGCCGCCCGCACATCGGCAGCAAAATCCGCCAGCGTGAAATCCGTCTCATGACCGACCGCCGAAATAATCGGCACCCGGCAGTTGTAAATCGCTCTGACGACGATTTCCCGGTTGAATTCCCACAAATCCTCCATGGAGCCGCCGCCGCGTCCGCAGACCAATACATCCGCATTATTCTCACGGCTGAAGTAGTCTATCGCCTTTGCAATCTCGGCCGCTGCACCTTCACCCTGCACCTTTGCCGGATGAAAAATCAGCCTGACCCGGGGATTTCTGGCCTTTGCCACCCTCACCATATCCTGCAGGGCGGCACCGGTGGCAGAAGTAATAATTCCTATTGTTCTGGGGAATGCCGGCAGCGGCTTCTTATGCTCCTGCGCAAAGATTCCCTCTGCTGTCAGCCTGTTTTTCAAGGCATCCAGCTCCGCCATTATATCTCCGGCACCTACAGGCTGCACCTGATTGACTACCAGCTTGTATCTTCCCTGTGGGGCATAGAGGTCAATCTTTCCCACGGCCAGTATCTTATCGCCATTTTTCGGCCTGTGACTCAGGCGGCTTACAGAAGATGCCCAAACAGCACAGTCCAGAGCTGCCCCGCTGTCCTTCAGGGAAAAATACATATGGCCCCGCGGCCCTATATTGGCACCGGAAACCTCACCAACCACAGCTACCGCATGACCGGTTATCCTGTCACTCTCAAGCAGCAGCTTTATGTAGCGGGTCAGTTCGGTTACAGTTAATTTTTTTGTATCCATAAACGGCTCTCTGCGGGGTTCAAATCTTATCCTCTATAACGCTGGCCAAAACACCGTTGACAAATTTTCCCGAATTATCGGTTCCAAAGCCCTTGGCAATCCGGACAGCCTCGTCAATGACAGTTCCAACCGGAGCAGCGCTCTCATGAGGAGCAAACTTCAGCTCGAAAACGGCCATTCTAAGAACACAGCGGTCAATGGATGCCATGCGGCTCAGCTTCCAGTTCTTGGATACAGCCGTTATCATCTCATCAATAGCTGCCTTGTTGTCGAGGACACCGTCTACCAGAAAGCGGGCAAACTGAAGGTCTGCTTCACTGAGCTTGGTAGGCTCTCCGTCCTTACCGCTGTCAGCTGCCATCATCAGCGCTGTTTCCCGTACTTCTGCCTCGGACATATCATTAGCCAGTGGCTGACCCATATCAAACTGGAACAGGGCCTGCATTGCCACAATTCTGGCATTTCTGCGACTCATTCAAAAAGTCTCCTTAGTCATAATTTATTTTCAGCGACGAAATACATCGTCAATTTTTTCTATAAAGCCGTTCAGGCGACTAGGGTCTGCCTCAAGCCAGCGGCCGATAACAAACCCGGCAAAACCGGTCAATAGCAGGAACAGGGTAGCCCAGAATCCAATCAGAAGCATAAACACGCCCAGAAGGATTCCGACTGAAGTAGTAACCATCGTCACAGGATGGGCTTCCCAAAGAGATTTCAGCCTGTCTAATATCATTTCCTTCACACTGTCACCTGCTTACACGACCCGCCGTTTGGCGTTCTTTGAATCCCTGTTCATTCCGGACGATACCTCTACGATATGAACATCGGCCTTTACCTTATCCAGCCCAGTGATTGACTTCACAGCTTCTTCTGCCCTGGTACGAGCCTCCTCACCAAGCTCAAGGGCATTTCTGTCCGTTCCGCTGCTGATGACAAGACCCACTTTCAGGGTAATGGCCGGGTTTTCTCCGCTGTCGGACGGGCTGACCTCTGCAAAAGCCTCCCTGACCCCGTTTACCTCAGCAGCTGCTTTGCCTGCTACTCCGGTGATTACCTCCGGAGCTATATTCACTCTGCCGCCTTCACCGCCGCCTATGACAATTTCCCCTTCATGGGAAACAGTCCCCGGCCGTGAGAAAACATAAGCAGGAGCATAATGCTCCACAGCAAAGCCGCAGCACCGGCACCGATGAAGGGCAGGCTGCCGATAAGAGGCTTTATATGCGTCTCTACCATGTACCACGGCACAAGACCCGAAGCCAATGCCAGATAAGCCAGCGAAGCCACCGTCATCCCCGCAGCAAAAATCAGTACTGCAATGCGTTTGAACAAATCCACAGCTTACGGCCTCCTCTTCCGGCAATAAAATCAAAGGTATGCAGAGGGGCGATGAAGCCCCTCCGCCCTATACCATTAATGAACCCGCTGGTCATCCTCTTTTGTGTTTTCCTGCTCCGGCAGGGCAACACCCTGAACATGAACATTGACCTCAACGACAACAAGGCCGGTCATGCTCTCGATGGCAGTCTTTACGGCTTCCTGTACCTTCAGGGCAATGTTGGGGATGCGGACGCCGTATTTCACAATAATGAACAAATCTACGGCAGCTTCCTTCTCGCCAACCTCAACCTTCACGCCCTTGGTGAAGCTCTTATGACCAAGAACCTCGGCAATACCGCCGACAATACCGGCGCTCATGCCTGCTACGCCCTCGACAGCAGTGGATGCCATACCCGCAATGATGCTGACTACTTCGTCAGCAATACGGATGCTGCCAATACCTTTTTCTTTTGCCATTTCTTCTGCCATGTTAATTCCTCCTTAGAATTTAAATGACTATATCTATGAGCCAATATCTACTGCAGTTTGTTTATTTCCCCTGCGTAGATAGGATCATCCTCTATCATCTGCACAATGACCTTAACAATTTCCGGGTCATACTGACGACCGCTTTCCTTCAGGAATTCCTCCCGCACCTCCACCATGGGGAGCGGCTTCCGGTATGCTCTGTGGGAGCGCATGGAATCATAGGAGTCTGCCACGGAAATTATTCTGGCAAAGAGCGGAATGCTCTGTCCCTTTATACCGTCCGGATATCCCATACCATCATAGCGCTCATGATGCCAGCGGGCTGCCTGAGCGAATTCCGGCTCAAGGGTTACCCTTTTCAGCATTTCCTCTCCTATAATCGCATGGCGCTGAGCGACGGATTTTTCCTCCTCGCTGAGTCCCCCCGGCTTATAAAGGATTTCCTTCGGCACAGCAGCCTTGCCTATATCATATACAAGACCCATGTAGTAAAGCTGCTGCTGATCCCTTTCCGAGCAGCTCATACGCCTGCCGATTTCCTTGGCCAGCCGGCCTACACGGAAGGCATGGTCTCTCTGATATTTGTCGCTTGCGTCTAATGTGCTGGCAAGCGTCTCTATTATCTGACGGGCCAGCTTTTCCGCCGCTTCGCTTCGTTCTCCGAAAATCTTTGCGGCACTCTCAACCCTGTCATTCATATTTTGACTGAGGTTGTTAAGCTCAAGTATGTTTTGTACCCTCTGAGCGACGACTTCTGCTGCCAAAGGCTTGGAAATGAAATCCACCGCTCCCAGCTTCAGTGCCCGAAGCTCCGCCGCCGTGTCGCCGGTGGAAGTAAGAGAGACGACCGGTATTTTCTGCCATACCGAATCCATCCGCAGCTGTTCCATGATTCCGAACCCGTCCGGTTCACCGTCAAGCGCTGTGTTCAGCAGGATAAGGTCAGGAGTTTCACGGTCGATGAAATCAAACGCTTCTTTTGCATTTACTGCCTCCTCGATTCTGCAGTCACCGCACAGGGCATGACGCACAATCTTTCGGCAGTCGTCTTTATCATCAACCACCAGAATAAGACTTTCCCCGGAAGCTTTTTCAGCCTCCTGCAGGTTTTTATCATCGGTTTCTTTCAGCTCAAGGAATTTGCCGATTTTCTCAATCAGTTCCCTGTAGACCTCCATCGCCGCAGAATGACCATATCTTATAACATCGATGTTTTCTTCCTTCGCCGCTGCTTCAAGCGCCTTTACCGCCTCCGACAGCTTGGCATGGCCGATGGCAAGGGTGGTGGTTTTCAGCGCCATCAGCTGGATGCGATAGTTGTCCCAGTCTCCGGCACTATAGAATCTCTCAAGCTCCGGCAGCCTGTCATTGGCGGAATACTCGGTCAAAGTCTCCATATACAGATTGATATCCCCGCCGCAGTAGCTGATACCGACCTCCACATCAAGACCGGCAACCATCCGGCAGAGCGGCCGCAGTGCCTCCGGCACAGTATCCGGTACGACGATACCGCTGACCGAAGGAAATCCGAGATTCAGAGGCACTTCTCCCTCGTGAGAAACGGCGGTAACCGCCGTAACCGACTCCTCCTTAGGAGCATCAATCAGATTGACGATGCCAACCGGAAGATACTTCAGTATCATGTCTTCCAGCTCAATGCCTCGAATCGGCTTTTTCAAATAATCACTGAAACCAACCAGCCGGCTTTCTTCTATGACATTGGACACAGCATTGGCGGTAACCATTACCACCGGCACGCCAATATTCCGGTTTCCTACCAGATTCCTCATTCGCCGCATGGTTTCCATGCCGTTCATTTCCGGCATCATGTGGTCCATGAAGATTACATGGTAGCGCTTGCGCTGAAGCATACTCAGGCACTCTCTGCCGCCCTGTGCAGTATCCACCTGAATTCCTACCGGATTCAGCAGCTTTTTTACATAGATCAGATTGGTCGGCATATCATCGACAATCAGCACCTTTGCCTGGGGTGCTCTGAAGCGCTCTTTGTATTTTTCGTTGTCTTCCCGAGCCTTGCTCAGAGTCGTCATTACATCCCCCACCGGAGACCAGTCATGGACTCCCTGCGGGATTTCTACAGTAAAGGTTGAACCCTTGCCGTATATACTGTCTACCTTGATTATGCCATGCATCAGGTCAAGGAGCTGCTTTACTATCGAAAGACCAAGGCCAGCGCCCTGAATATTGCGGTTCTGTTCCTCCTCAATCCTGTGGAAAGAGTCATACAGCTTCTGCTTGTTTTCGCTGCTGATACCTATACCGGTATCCTTTACGGTGAGAATAAGCTCTATCCTGTCATCGTCTATCTTCCGATATCCGGCAAACAGCTCAACCGAACCCTCATTGGTATACTTCGCCGCATTAGTCAACAGGTTTACCAGTATCTGCTGTATGCGGATGCTGTCGCCGTGAAGACCGGAGGGAAGCTCTCCGTCGCTTTCCAGCCTGAAAGCCAGACCTCGTTTCTCCATCCAGGGGGAAATCATGTTCACTGCATCGTGAAGTATTTCTTCCAGATGATAATCCGTCTCAGAGATTTCCATTTTGCCGGATTCCAACCGGGAGAAATCAAGAATATCATTTATGATATTCAGCAGATTCTGTCCTGCCTCCCGAAGATTGACGGCATACTGCTCAATCTCCTTGTCCTTTGTCTGACGGAGAATCAGCTCGTCCATGCCGAGAACGGCATTGATCGGCACACGGATTTCGTGAGACATATTGGCCAGGAACCGGCTCTTGGCCCGATTGGCCGCCATTGCTTCTGCTCTGGCATTCTCTGCTTCTTCCTTGGAAGCATTCAGTCTTTCGTTCTGCTCCGCATAGCTCTCCATCGTCTTTTCGTACAGACGGGTCTGCCAGCAAATAACAAAGCCGATCATAAATGCTACGACAAAGACTCCCTGACCGATTTCAATGTAGCTTACAGCCCTTGTGTAGTAATGGGGTACCATTTCCGGATGGAAATACGAAAGAGCCAGCAGAGAAATATATACTGCAGCCTCCGCAAACAGCACCAGCTTCCTTGTTCTGCCTTCCAGAAGGGCAAAGCTAAGACTAAGACCCATAATCATCCACAGAGGCACACCGCCGGCAATTCCTCCCCCGGTGAGAAACATCACCGGGACAAGAACAATTGACAGGACGAGGGTCAATACAAGTGAAGCTGCCTCAAGATTACCGCCGTCATTTGCCATCCTGCCGGTAAACAGCAGCAGTGCAAGGCAGGTAATCGTGATAATATGTCTGGTCATCGGCATATCTGTCAGAAGCGACAAAAACAGCGTAACCAGACCTCCGCATATACCTGCCGCCGTTGTAAGGTTAAAAAGAACTTGCTTTGTCGGCAGTTCCGGAGAAAAATATTTCTCCAGCTGCTGCCTGAATAATCCCTTTTCCATGTTTTGCTCCACCGAAAATCATCCGTAACGAGCTCGTCATCCTGCAGAGGTGAAGAACATTTATTCGCCGTTATGCAAAGACTTATGCCATAATAAATTTGACAGCTATTCAGCGTTATTATAGCACGGCATCCTGTCCAACCGCAACAAAAAGGAAGCAGTTTTATGCATAACTGCTTCCTTTTTTGCATATTTTTCTATTAGAAATCCTTAAACCGTTCCATCGGTTCGGTAAGATCAAGATGACCGGAAAGACTCTCTATCTCCTTGCCCTCCACCAGTATCTTCACCCGCTTTATTTCCGGGCTTCCTGTAAGTGTATTCACAAGCGATGCGGCCAGCATCAGCTCACCTGTGGAACCGCCCTGAAAATTCTCCCTCAGCTCCTTTGAGAAATCGACCTTCGCCAGCTTGTCCTTGATTGTAATGCCCAAAAGCTTTACGCCCTTCGGGAACGCCTTCGTCATCCCTGCGGCCCGTTCCTTTTCATCAGGACCCGCCAGCAGCAGATTGATTATCTCTCTTGCCGGAGCCTCTCCCTTTATCTTCAGCTTAACCGGCATCAGCTTCTCACCCATGCTGTCGGGGAAATATACAGTGACCTCCGGCTGGATCTCCGGTTTGTTCTTTTTCTCTTTTACCGTTGTCCCGCTGCCAACCTCCGCTGACTTGTCGGCAGGTTTATTTGTCTCATCACAGCCTGTCAGCACCAAAGACATCATCAGAACAAAGACGAGCATCAAACAGCTCTTAACATACCGCTTCATTCGACAGTTCACCGCCTTTTTCATTTCCGGCTACGCTCCTCTTTTGTACTTCTGATGGAAGCATCCTTAGCCTGATCCCGCTTTTCCCGACGCTGTCTGGAAGACAGTCCGAACTTCTTCCCCGTATCGACTGAGTCATTTTTGTATCCGCGAAGAAACTCTGCCAGTCCCTCAGCCAGACCGATTGCCATATCCTGCTGGAATCCGTCTGAGCAGAGAAGCATCTCCTCCTTGTAATTGGTGATAAAAGCCAGCTCTACCAATGCCGAAGGCACCGGCGAATGCTTGATTACATAGAAATTTGCTTCCCTTACGCCGCGGTCATGGCGTCCGCCGCGACGAATCATGCCGTCCTGCAGTGCCTGGCCGAGCCGATAATCTTCCTGGAATTTTCCGTAAACGAATGTGCCGGTTCCGTTTGACTGCGGATTGGAAAAAGCATCACAGTGAATACTGAGAAACACATCCGCTTTTCTGGTTCGCCGTGCCACCTCTACTCTGGCATCCAGCTCCTGACGGTCAGTGGCATTTGGGCCGTAAACATCGCAGTCGGTATCCCGGGTCATTGTCACCTTTGCGCCGGCAGTCTCGAGAATATCCCGCAGTGCCTGCGACACATAGAGAGTAACGACCTTTTCCTTCGTACCGCTGGGGCCGATTGCTCCGGTATCTACGCCGCCGTGTCCGGGATCGATGACTATTGTTCTTCCCTTCAGACCGTTCAGCTCTACATCCCGGCCGTAGCTTCCCCTCTTTTCAATTTCCATTACCAGCCTTGCCGGCTTTTTCGTCAGCTTATCGGCTTTGGCGTAATAGATTTTATAACCCTGCTTCTTTACTTCGCCGGCAAAGGTTATCGTTACCAGCACCTTGCCCCTCTTACTGTCGTCGAAGACTATATTACTGGCATACCTTCCGTCAAGCTGCTGCTCCCGCTCTATCTTGCCGAGCTTTGTTTTCTTGAAGGTCAGCTGAAGCTTACTGGGATTTTTCTTAGTATATTTCTGGGTAAACTGAACCTCCGGTGAAGATACACCGTATTCAAGCCGGTATATCTCTGCTCCCGTCTTGGGATGGGTTACAATCTCCTCT
>JAFNYY010000087.1 GCA_017383125.1 Schwartzia sp. (in: firmicutes) | reverse complement strand
GCGGCAAAAGTCTCATTAGATGTGCTTAATGGGAATATTGAGCCGCCCCCATTTAGATAATTAAGCATTATCTTAGGGAAGAAATGATAACTCCAGTGCTGATTTAATGCTTCTTTATTACTCCAAACCCAAAATCAAAGCCAGAATCCCATTGGTAATATATTTCATATCGTGGGCAATATTCTGATTGTTCAGCACCGCCCCTGTTTCCCGTAAGCACTCACTGCACAGGCATAATATTGTTTCCTATTGGCCAAGGTATATATATTGTCCACGATGGTGTCCCGTTCAGACCGTAGCAGGTCGTCCAGCCCGGTAGAAGTACTCAGGGTCAGCTTTCGGTGCCCATGTCGATTTGAAAGCGTGCTCCCGGCTCATTGCCTCAGAGATTATAATAGGTGTTCTCGGCAAACTTTTCATACTGACCGTTGTTCAGTTTCAGAGTAACAAAAGCCATTCACTAAAAAATACTCAAGTAGCTTAATTCAAAATTTTGTTCAATTTGTTATTGCAATTTACGATTTAACCTTGCCGGAGGGAATATCGTATTTTAACTCGCCGCCGCAATTTAAACATCTACTTGCCATATTTCACGCTTTCTATTACCTAACCTCATCCATCTTCTTATGGGCTCCCATTTAGGGGAGGCTCTTTATTTGCTCAGGCACACCTAGAGGGGAGGCTTTGGGACAATCCCTTTACTTCTTATCCAGCAGCAGCATAGCGTCACCGAAGGAGAAGAACCGATACCGCTCCTGTACCGCCTGTTTATAGGCATCAAGCACAAATTCACGACCGGCAAAGGCAGATATGAGCATAATCAATGTAGACTTCGGCAGATGGAAATTAGTAACAATTCCATCCACAATTTTAAACTGATAACCGGGATAGATGAAGATATTCGTCTCTCCGGCACTGGCTCCTATCTGTCCCACAGCCGTGGCCGCCGACTCCAGCGTTCGGATTGAGGTGGTTCCTACCGCAATAACCCGATGTCCCTTTGCCTTGGTATCCATAATGAGCTGAGCCGTCTCTGCACTGATGGAGTAATACTCGGAGTGCATCACATGCTCCTCAATAGTTTCCGCCTTTACCGGACGGAAGGTTCCAAGACCGACATGGAGGGTTACGAAGCCAAGGTTTATCCCCTTTTCTTTAAGCTCGGCCATCTGCTCCTTTGTGAAGTGAAGCCCGGCCGTAGGTGCTGCCGCTGAGCCGCGTTCACGATTGTAGACAGTCTGATACCGTTCGCTGTCTGCAAGCTTCTCATGGATATATGGCGGCAGCGGAGTCTCACCAAGCTCGTCCAGTATTTCTTCAAAAATACCGTCATAGATAAACTCTACCAAACGACCGCCGAAATCGGTATTACCGACAATCTTAGCCGTAAGACGCTCACCAAAGCTGATGGTATCACCGATACGAGCCTTCTTTCCCGGCTTTACCAGAGTTTCCCAGACATCACCCTCACGCCTGTGAAGAAGAAAAATCTCCACATGAGCACCGTGAGGCTGCCTTGTACCGAAAAGTCTCGCGGGAATTACACGGGTATCGTTGAATATCAGAGTATCACCAGGCTCCAGATATTCCTCCAGCTCATAAAAATGGCGATGCTCTACGGTCTTTTCTGCCGGATGAAGCACCATGAGTCGAGAAGCGTTTCGAGGTTCTACCGGAGTCTGAGCTATAAGCTCCTCCGGCAATTCATAATCAAAATCGGTTAATAGCATTATATTTCCTTCAATACAGTTTGGTTATATTTACACCGGTGTAATAATGGTTCAGGATTTCCTTGTAATCGTTCTTAGCCGACATGGCCTTTGCTCCCCACTGGGATAGACCTAGACCATGACCGAATCCGTATCCGTCAATGACGATTTTCTGGCCATTCTTCACCGTCATGTCATTTTCCTTACGGCCATTGCCGAAATCAAACAAAGCACTTTTCAGCCCGAATATGGAGCGGGCCTGAGTTCCGTTTATGGTAATGCTGCGGCTGCTGCCGGTAAAAACGATCTTCGCCGGACGACCAGAGGCATAACGGTCTCCGCTGCCTGCTTTGCTGAGATTTAATGACGACAAGGTTATCTTCTTCAGAGTCCCCACGTCTTTTCCCGCAGCTTTTAGCTTTGCCGCAATCTGCTCTCCCGTCAGAATCACCTGCCAATGACGACTTGGTGATCCCACCGGGTCACTAACCGAGGCCAGATAGGCCAGCTCTCCTCCCCACACCTCCCGACAGGCTGCTGTCCTGCCGCCTGAGTCTGTGTGAAAAGCTGCATATATAGGTTCTCCTCCATAGGTCAATATCTGACCGCAGGTGTCATCCACAGCCTTCGTCACCGTAGGAGACTCATCCTCTGTACCACCATAGACCTGGCAGTGAGTAGTAGCACAAATATCATAGCCGTCCCCGTAGTGCTTTCCCTCATTCTTTGTGTATAGGGAAAAGGTTCGGGCCGCTACAGCCTGAGCCTTCAACGCCTCGGCCGGCCAGTCCGGGGACATCTCCGTACCAACGACACCCTTTACATAGTCTTCAAGCGTTACTCTGTTCACTACAGTTATGCCGTTGCTGCCATTGAGCAGAACTATTTCTCCCCTATACTCATCGCCGCTGACTGTAATAGCTTCACTTTCAGTCTCAACGACTACCTTCTTGGCAGAAATGGCTTTACCGTTTATGCATAGCTGCCTGCTTTTATAGGTGAAGTTCACGGTATTTTTCTTTGAAAACTTATTCAGCACCTTACCACTGGTCATGTCACGGACGACAATCTCCCCGTCCGCCTCTATGACCACCGAATGCTGACCGGTTAAAAGTCCAACATTCAATTTCAGAACAGCTTCATTTTTCTTCTGCTCTGACTTTTCCGGCGCCTTATTATCCTTTGTCATCTGCCCAGATTTTTCCTTACCTTGGACTGTTTCAGTCTGAGTTACCGGCTTTTTTTTAGGAAAAAACACCTTCTGATTGTTCCCCTTGTAGGGGCTGGCATAAGAGAAAGCGCTGCCAAAAAGGATAAAGGACGCCGCCAAAATCCCTATTCCTGCAAGTCTATTCAAGGGACTCCATCCTTTCCCGCTCCGCCTTCATGGCTCGGCCTATCTTCTTTCGCTGTTTTCTGATTTCTTTGCTGAACCGTTCCTCCTCGCTGAATATACAGCCGCAGTAAGGCTGACGGTAAAGTCCCAGCTCCAGAGAAATATCTATTCCCTCCTGCCAGCCGGGGCGGAAATCTTCATAATAAAAATCTATACCGTATTTTTTGCCGCAGGCCTCGGCTATTTCCTTCATTACCTCATGCTGCTGATGAATGCTGTAAAAAAGCGTAGAGGTGAAAGCCTCAAAGCCCTGCTCAGCGGCAAATCGTGCCGCCTCATCGAGCCGCCAGGCATAGCAGCTGCGACAGCGATTCCTCGGCAGGAACGGATTGTCCGGCTCCTCGATGGTCATGACCTTTGCCAGAAAATCCTTTAATAGGTAATGCTCTTCCGTGTATATTTTCAGACCAACCTTATCGGCATATTCTTTGGCTGTTTTAAGCCGGTGATCCCACTCCAGATAAGGATGAATATTGGGATTAAAAAAGTAGCCTACAGGTTCTATGCCGTCACTGCGGAGCTTTTTCACCGGGTAACAGGAGCATGGACCGCAGCACATATGTAGAAGCAGGTTCATCATTTATCTCCCGGATACGGTACACCCATGTGCTGATAGCCAAGCTGAGTAACCACCCGGCCTCTCGGTGTCCTCATGAGGAAGCCAAGCTGAATAAGGTATGGCTCATATATATCGGAGATTGTATCGGTTTCCTCGCTGATGGCCGCTGCCAATGTCTCGATACCCACCGGACGGCCAGAGAACTTGTGAATCATGGTATCCAGCATCCGCCGGTCGGTGTGGTCAAGACCTGCCTTGTCCACTTCCAACCGGAGCAAAGCCCGGTCGGCAATATCGTCGGTTATTTCTTCCCCACCCTCTACCTGTGCAAAGTCTCTTACCCGCTTCAGCAGTCGGTTGGCAATACGGGGCGTACCACGGGAACGGCGGGCGATTTCCGCTGCTCCCCGGTCATTGATGGATATGTTAAGGATTTCTGCCGCCCGCTTGATAATGGAAACGAGGGATTCGGGATTGTAATACTCCAATCTCTCGATTACGCCAAATCGGTCCCGCAGGGGAGCCGCCAAGGCACCGGCTCTCGTGGTCGCACCGATAAGCGTGAAGGGAGAAATATCAAGCCGAATAGAGCGGGCACTGGGACCCTTGCCGATGATAATATCAAGGGCAAAGTCCTCCATGGCCGAGTAAAGCACTTCCTCAACGCTGTGAGAAAGGCGATGTATCTCGTCGATAAACAGCACATCACGCTCGCCAAGGTTTGTCAGAATTGCTGCCAAATCACCGGATCTTTCTATGGCCGGGCCACTGGTAACCCGGAAGTTTACGCCAAGCTCATTGGCAATAATTCCTGCCAGCGTGGTCTTACCTAGTCCCGGCGGGCCATAGAGAAGCACATGGTCAAGAGCTTCCTTTCGCTTCAATGCTGCCTGTATATAGACAGAAAGATTTGCCTTTGCTTTCTCCTGTCCGATGTATTCTGTAAATTTCCTAGGGCGAAGACTGTACTGCCAATCATCTGCCGGCTGCTCACCCATGGAAACAATGCGGCCTTCCTGTTCGTCCATGGTATCACCCCTTCGCAAATTCCTTCAGCACAGCCTTTATCAAGGCCTCTGTTGTATTCTTTGTACCTAACCGCTTCACGACCGGCATTATTTCGCTTTCGGAATAACCGAGAGAAGTGAGTGCTGCCAAAGCTTCCGACAAAACATCACTGCCCACATCAGTCGTGCCACCGATATCTTCAGCCGTCAGCTGCTCCGCTGATGTATTGAGAGAAACCTTGTCCTTCAGCTCAAGAATCATTCGCTCAGCGGTTTTCTTTCCTACTCCCGGCAGCTTCGTCAGTACATTTACCTGCTTGTTCACTATTCCCCGGCATATTGCCTCAACGGTAGATGCGCCAAGCATCGCCTGTGCACTTCTTGGGCCAATTCCGGATACACCGATAAGCTGCTGGAAAAAGCTGTACTCCTCGGCTGTGGAAAAGCCAAAAAGCACGATGGCATTCTCACTTACTGCAGTGTGAATGAAAAGCTCCGCCTGCTCTCCCTGTATGAGACGACTGCGGGTTGCTCCGGCCACGAAGACACGATACCCAACGCCGTTTACATCGAGAAGGCAAAATTCAGGCAGGAGATGAGTCACCCGCCCACGCAAATATCCTATCATAGTAAATTCCTTAATACTTCAGTAGTTATAATCCATTTCGCCATGCCGGACTGTCTATCTTATATAAGGAGGCAATCGCTACGGCGAGAGCATCGGCTGTATCATCCGGACTTGGCGGCTTCGGCAGATGCAGCAGCTTTGTAACCATGTAGATTACCTGCTTCTTGTCGGCCTTCCCATAGCCGGTTACCGACTGCTTTACCTGCGGCGGTGTCCATTCAATGAGAGGAAGGTTATTTTTCGCTCCCGCCAGTAGAATGACTCCTCTTGCCTGAGCAACCGGGATGCCTGTGGTTATGTTGTGATAGAAGAACAGCTCCTCTACTCCCATGGCATCAGGGCGATACTCCTTTATCAGCCGGTCAAGCTCATCATATATCTTTACCAGTCTGTCCTCCGGACGAGCCTTTGGACTGGTGGTAATGGCACCGTATTCGTGAGCCACCAGACGATTGCCAGGCAGAGACTCTACAAAACCATAACCGCATATTGCAGTTCCCGGATCTATTCCCAGTGCCAGCATTGTAAATTCAGCTCCTAATTGTATATAATTCAACTAATATATATTATCATAAAAGTGATTGGAAGTGTACGGTTAATTAAAGAATTGAGATTATTATACTTCACCCCTCCGACCTCGCTGCGCTCGGCCCCCTCCTTGTACGCCAGGGAGGACATACTGACGGATGTGGTTACACAAAAAGGCTGCTGCACTTTCGTGCAGCAGCCTTAGCGTTCAGATTACAAAACCAGCTGCGATAAAGAATTACAGCTGCGGACCAGCGGCTACAAGAGCCTTGCCTGCCTCATTGCCTTCGTATTTAACGAAGTTCTTTACGAAGCGCTGAGCCAAATCCTTTGCCTTTTCCTCCCATTGTGCTTTATCAGCATAGGTGTCGCGAGGATCGAGAATATTGGCATCAACTCCCGGCAGTGCAGTCGGCACGGCCAAATTGAAGATAGGAATCTGCTTGGTCTCAGCTTCATTGATAGCGCCGGATAGTATTGCATCGATGATACCGCGGGTATCCTTTATGGAGATACGCTTGCCAGTACCATTCCAACCGGTGTTTACGAGATAAGCCTTCGCACCGCTCATTTCCATCTTGCGAACAAGCTCCTCACCGTATTTGGTCGGATGCAGTTCGAGGAATGCCTGACCGAAGCAAGCGGAGAATGTGGGAGTCGGCTCGGTGATACCACGCTCGGTGCCGGCCAGCTTGGCGGTGAAGCCGGAGAGGAAGTAATACTTGGTCTGCTCCGGAGTAAGGATGGAAACCGGCGGCAGAACACCGAAAGCATCAGCAGAGAGGAAGATTACATTCTTAGCATGAGGTGCGGAAGAAATAGGACGAACGATGTTCTTGATGTGGTCGATAGGATAAGAAACACGAGTGTTCTCGGTAACGCTCTTATCGTGGAAATCAATCTTGCCGCCCTCGCCTACAGTAACATTCTCGAGGAGAGCGTTGCGCTTAATGGCATTGTAGATGTCCGGCTCAGACTCTTTATCAAGGTCGATTACCTTTGCATAGCAGCCGCCCTCGAGG
>JAFNYY010000086.1 GCA_017383125.1 Schwartzia sp. (in: firmicutes) | reverse complement strand
TAAGCCGTGAAGATGAGATTTTTTTACTTGTAATTGGTTGCAGCTGTTCCGCAACTGCTGCACGAAGGTGTTCATATTCGGTCTGAACATGATACTTTTCTTGACGCAGTTCCGCTAAATAGTTTTTATTCTTAAATATCTCCTGCAACTCTAAGGATTTAGCTTTTACGGATTTATTGAAGTCATTTATTTCGTATTCGTTACTTTGCCAATGCAGAAACTCAGGATATTGCCCTGTTTGACCAACAATAAAATCATCCTTTCGTTGATTACTGCCAAGCCGGGCCACGATAAAATCTAAACCATATTCCTGTGAACCTAATTTCTCCAATACATTGTCTATGGCAGAATTATTGTTGCTAACAATCTGTACAGTTTTCCCTTGCAATACAAGATTCGCAATAATATTAAGAATTGTTTGAGTTTTTCCTGTTCCCGGAGGTCCCTCAATTACACTAATACGATTAGCAAGAGCATTTTTAACGGCTTGAAACTGGCTTTCATTGCAGCCAAAAGGAAAGATTGGTGCCGAATCGTCCAATCCTGTTCCCTCACTATATTTCTCTGGATTCAGATACACAGCAGCTACTGTATTGTCACTCAAAAAATCAATCTTATTGTATTGTCCTGAAAGAATGTTCTTCTTATCCTCCTCCGTACTTTCATTGTCCTTTTTGGCTTTTATACCTGTATATTCTGCTATCTCTCTCAGATACTCAAAAGTGCTTTTAGCCTCTTGGTCATTCAGGACATTTCTATATATAACAATATTGTTCCGGCTGTAGTGAAAAACCGTATCATCATTAAAAATAACATCCCATTTTCCAGTAATATCATTGTATTCGCAGTATTTTACTCGAGAAGAGATATTTTTCCCCTTGGCAATAATCACTATTTTTTTATCATCCATGATAATATCCCTCCCTCATTTTATACCAACACTGATCATACTACCGACTACAAGCCTTGACGCCTATTGAGAATACTATAAAATGTGCTTAATACACCAATACGTATTAACCCATGCAGAGGTCTCTTTTTTATAACGATTTAAAAGAATTTCATTTGCCCATTCCGGCATATTATCATATCTTCTTGTTATCCTAACTCCCTTTGAATTGACCAGCTTATACTGACCGTTTAACAAATACACTCTATTCTTTACCTGCAGCCCTTTTCCCATTTCTTTTCCAATTAGCCGATACTTGCCATTGAGTTCTCAATCTTTATCCACTAAATTTCTACAAACTGGCATAAATTAGCCTGTTCCGGCTTTACTGTATTTCTTTGCTGCCTTAAGCCTTTTCCTATTCCTAATTTCTATCCCTTTATTCACACTTACTCCACCTCTGCGTATCCATGTGCATTTAGTTATTCCATATATGTTTATCTCATTTCAAATTTCAGCTGCTCTATTACGCCCTGCACTGCCCTGAGTAGCAGCAGTTCCTCCACCGGCAGGTGACCGATGACATTAACTGTATCATCGGCAGGCAGGTCACGGAGCGTTATCTGCAGCTCTCCCTGATAGCGTCCTGCCCGCTCATTGTCGATGGTCAGCGTTCCTGCCGGCCTGGGTCTTGCCGGCTGGGTTTTCACCACAAGGCCAAGCTTCTTCAGCCGTGGGCGGCTGTCGGCGGCCCGCACTGCGTCCCTTGCCCTGTCCGGACGCACGGCAAAGGCTTCCGCAAAAAACTCCTTCGGGACACCGGCATCCGGCACCATCGTCAAATGAAACGCCGTCTTATCAAAGCAGGCGGCTTCAAAGGTCTCCAGCTCTTCTTCCGTCACCGCCGGATCACCGAAAAATATCGCATCAATCCCCAACGCCGTAAGCTGTCTTACAGCTTCGGCCGAAGGCAGCTCTCTATGCTCTTCCAGAGTTGGCAGTCCTGTATAGACGGGACTGCGGTGGCTCGCCGCCGGGATGAATACCCCCACAGGGATTCCCCGCTCCTGCCAGCGGCGGTTCTGCTCACAGAAGAAGGAAATATCAAGACCGGTATTGCGTCTGGGATAGTAGTTGTGTACGGCAATGATTGGGCTGTCAGAGAAATCCCCTGTCCCCTTCAGCTCTGAAATAAACAGGCTGTCGGTAACGGTACTGGCATTAAGGCAGAACCTTATGGAACCGGTCTCCGTCAGAAGCTCCTTCATTTCATTCGGGGACAGTCCCCCGTCGAGTCTCAGTACAGTGACGCCGAGACTTCTAGCCAGAGCAATATCTCCTGCAAGGTTTCCGGTGAAACCCAGCCCCCTTGCCCCTTCCGGCGAGTAGTCAGCGATTACCTCCATGTCATGCTGACGAGCCAGCTTCAGCAGCCGCTGTAAGTCCTGCCGAGATTTCTCATAGTCCGCCTCCGGCAGCTGCAGGGATGTAAATAACGCAGTGCAGCCACGAGTGGCCGCCTGCAGTAAAATTTTTTCATTGTCTCCGGCAGTGCAGTCACTCAGCCCCGGATAGAGAGATATTCCCCTCACTGGCTTCTTTCTCATTCTGATGTCACTTCCTGTACTCATGGATTGCCGCTGACAATATTCCATCTGCCTCTTCCAGCCGCTTAGTGGCTTCCTCTCCGCTTATCCCGCCTATTATCATCAGAATGGCCGTTTCCGCGTTGCCATCGGCCTCCACCAGTGCAGCCGCTGCCTTTTCATCGCTGCAGCCGGTGACAGTCTTTACAATTCGTACCGCCCTGGCCTTCAGCTTCTCGTTTGTGGCCCGGACATCTACCATGAGATTTCCGTAGACCTTCCCCAGCTTTATCATCGTGCCGGTAGAAATCATGTTGAGGATGAGCTTCGTGGCTGTACCGGCCTTCATTCTCGTAGAGCCGGTGATTACTTCTCCGCCAACCGGACAGACGATAGGCTGTCTGGCAATCTCCGCAATGGCCGCGCCGGGAGTCATTGTTACGGCGGCGGTATATGCCCCGATGCTACCGGCGTATTCCAACGCCCCAATAACATAGGGCGTTCTGCCGCTGGCTGCAATGCCTACAACGATATCCTTGTCACTCAGGCCGCAGCGCTTAAGGTCAGCCGCCCCCTGCTCCCGGTCATCCTCCGCTCCCTCGACAGCATTGCGGATGGCCGTATCGCCTCCGGCGATGAGTCCGACAACCAGGTCAGGCTCTACTCCAAAGGTAGGAGGACATTCGGAGGCGTCAAGTATCCCCAAGCGGCCGGATGTACCGGCTCCGACATAGTAAAGATGGCCGCCATGACGCAGTCTGTCGGCAGTTTCTTCCACAACCACAGCAATATCATCAAGGCATCGGCTCACTGCCTGAGGCACTATCATGTCTTCCTCATTTATCACCTTGAGCATTTCAACTGTGCTCATTTCATCAATTCCTACCGTCCGTTCATTTCGCTGTTCGGTAGCAATTGCATCAAAGTTTTCCATACGCCAACCTCGGTATCATCTGAATGCGTCCCATAAAAAATAAGAGCTGTGAAAAATGAATGCTCATTTTTCACAGCCCCTTCGTCTTTATTATGCTTCGAACTTTTCTCCGGTGAGGAGCTCATATGCCTCGTGATACTTTTCGATGGTCTTATCGATGATTTCCATCGGCAGGCAGTAGTCGCTGTCCGGATTTGCAGAGAGCCAGTCACGGACGAACTGCTTGTCATAGGACGGCTGAGACTTGCCGGCTTCATAGCCTTCCAGCGGCCAGAAGCGGGAGCAGTCCGGAGTAATCATCTCGTCACCGAGAACAATGTTGCCGTTCTCATCAAGGCCGAACTCAAACTTGGTATCAGCAATGATGATGCCGCGGGTAAGAGCGTAGTCAGCGCACTTCTTGTAAATGGCGAGGGTGTACTCCTTCAGCTTCTCGGCATACTCTTTGCCGTGACCCGGATAGAGCTTCTCCATCAT
The DNA here is from genome assembly GCA_017383125.1 of Schwartzia sp. (in: firmicutes). GTDB lineage: Bacteria > Bacillota > Negativicutes > Selenomonadales > Selenomonadaceae > RGIG250. Next base: position 11,047 of record JAFNYY010000086.1, on the reverse strand, counting down.
CTCAGCGCCCTGCTCAACAGAGATGTTTTCATCATGGTCGCCGATTTCAGCCTTGGTGCTGGGGGTGAAGATAGGCTCGGGGAGCTTCTGGGATTCCTTCAGACCCTCCGGCAGCTTGATGCCGCAGATTTCGCCGGTCTTCTGGTAGCTTTCCCAGCCGCTGCCGGTGATGTAGCCACGAACAATGCACTCCATGGGGAGCATGGTAAGCTTCTTGCACTTCATGCTGTTGCCGGTGAACTCAGGCTTCTGGAAGAACTCCGGCATATCTTTAGTATCAATGGAAATCATGTGGTTGGGAACGATGTCCTTGGTGAAATCAAACCAGAACTTGGAAATCTGGGTAAGGACAGCGCCCTTGGTTCTAATGTCGTTCTTAAGAATATGGTCAAAAGCGGAAATGCGATTGGTGGCTACCATGATGATAGAGTCACCTGCGTCATACATCTCACGGACCTTACCGGATTTAAAAGGTTTGTACTCCTGCATTAAAATTGCCTCCTAGATTACAACACTGATAATATCAATAACCTGTGATAGCATAACACAGAATGATATCTTTAGCAATAAAAAATCCCGGTACACGGAAAATGTACCGGGAAATTTTTGCTGTGTTTTTGGAATCGTGGTAAAAAAGTCGAGTAAACTAAATTACTTAACCTCGACAGTAGCGCCGGCCTCTTCGAGCTTAGCCTTCATAGCTTCAGCATCAGCCTTGGCAACCTTCTCCTTAACCGGAGCCGGAGCGCCATCAACGAGAGCCTTAGCTTCCTTCAGGCCGAGACCAGTGATCTCACGAACAACCTTGATAACGCCGATCTTCTGTGCGCCAGCGTTGGCAAGGATTACGTCGAATTCGGTCTTCTCTTCTTCAGCAGCAGCAGCCGGAGCAGCAGCGGCGGCAACAGCAACCGGAGCAGCAGCGCTAACGCCGAACTTCTCTTCCATAGCCTTTACGAGCTCAGCAAGCTCAAGAACAGTCATGCTTTCAACAGCAGAAATGAATTCTTCTTTAGTCATTATAAAACCCTCCATAAAGTTTTGTTATTTCTTAAATCATCTATGCGACATAGTGTCGCCATATATTAGGCAGCGCCCTGACCTTCCTTCTGCTTGCGGATAGCCTCAAGCACATAGACGGCGTTGCGGATAATGCCGGACAGGCAGCTGACAGTTCCGCTGAGCGGAGCCTGCATAGAACCGAGCAGCTTTGCGATGAGGACTTCGCGGCTCGGCAGATCTGCCAGAGCGGTAACACCCTTTGCATCGATTACGGTACCATCAACGATACCAGCCTTAACAACGAGCTTCTCGTCCTTGTCCAGCTTGTTCTTCTTAACGAACTCAGAAATAATCTTGGCCGGAGCTACAGCATCAGTAAGAGAATATGCCATAGCGGTAGTGCCATTGAGGCTAGGAATGAGGTCATCAAGACCTGCTTCCTTTGCTGCAATAGCGGTCAGCGTATTTTTAACAACCTTGTAGGTGACGCCGGCAGCGCGAAGCTCGCGACGCAGCTGAGTGTCCTCGAGCACCGTCAGCCCTTTGTACGTCGTGAAAACTACACCCTGTGCAGTAGTCATCGCTTCCTTGAGAGCGGCAACTTTGAGTTCTTTCTCTTTCGTTACTCCCATGAAAACACCTCCTCTCGACAAATTCGTAGAAAACGGCCTCCGACTGTATGTCGGAGGCCGTCAATTTATCTTGACAGGCGTTCCGACCTCGGCGGGTGGGATATACCCTTTAAATGCTTTCGCATGCCAGCTGTCTACAGCCGCGAACCTATGCTATTTGCAAAATTAGTGAAGGCCGTTTTATCAGGCCTGAGCAGCTACCTCGACAGCCGGGCCCATGGTGGAAACCACGGTTACGCTCTTTACATACTGTCCCTTTGCAGCAACAGGCTTAGCCTTGATAAGGGTATCCATGATGGTCTGGTAGTTCTGGAGGAGCTTCTCGCCCTCAAAGGAAGCCTTACCGATAGGAACATGGACATTTCCCTGCTTGTCGGTACGGTACTCGACCTTACCGGCTTTGATTTCAGCAATGGCCTTGGTGAGATCCATGGTGACAGTGCCAAGCTTCGGGTTCGGCATCAGGCCGCGAGGACCGAGAACCTTACCGAGGCGGCCGACAACGCCCATCATGTTGGGAGTAGCTACAGCCACATCAAAATCAAACCAACCACCCTGAATTTTGGTTACGAGCTCTTCAGCGCCTACATAATCAGCACCTGCAGCCTCTGCCTCGGCGACCTTGTCACCCTTTGCAAAGACGAGAACTCGCTTGGTCTTGCCGGTACCATTGGGCAGTACAACTGCGCCACGGACCTGCTGATCAGCATACTTCGGATCGACGCCGAGACGAACATGGAGCTCGATGGTCTCATCGAACTTAGCCGTCGCAGTCTTCTTTACGAGCTCCATCGCTTCAGCAGGAGCATAAGCCTTGCCTTCTTCGATGAGCTTTGCGGCGTCCTGATATTTCTTACCGTGTTTTGCCATTTGTTTGTGTTTCTCCTTTCGTGGTCAAACGGGATTTCCCTCCCACGACACTCGACTCCATCTTAGTCGACGATGTCGATGCCCATGCTGCGTGCGGTACCCTCAATCATGCGGGTAGCAGCCTCAATATCGGATGCGTTGAGATCCGGCATCTTGAGCTCGGCAATTTCCTTTGCCTTGGCACGGGGCAGTTTTGCAACCTTCTTCTTGTTGGGTTCACCGGAGGCAGTCTCGAGTCCAGCGGCCTTCTTCAGGAGAACTGCTGCCGGCGGAGTCTTGGTGATGAAAGTGAAGGAACGGTCTTCGTAGACAGAAATGACTACCGGGATGACGAGGCCAACCTGCTGAGCTGTGCGGTCATTGAACTGCTTAACAAACTCCATGATGTTGACACCAGCCTGACCCAGAGCCGGACCTACCGGAGGAGCCGGAGTAGCCTTGCCTGCCAGGACCTGCAGTTTTACAACTTTAGTAACCTTCTTTGCTGCCATTCTAATTTCACCTCCTTGGGGATTGAAGCTCAATCTTATATCAGAGAGCCTCTACTTCATCGACGCCCAGTTCTACCCGGACATCTCTGCCATCCATTACCTGGGTGACTATGGTAACGCGGCCGTTCTCGCGGTCGATGTCAACTACGGTACCCGTATAGTTTTCATACGAGCCCTTGATGACGCGAACGCCTTCGCCCTCCGTTACCTGTATATCAAAGGTGACTTTGGCTTCCGCCTGGGTGGCCTTTAATATGCTTTCTACCTCGGACTTTGTCAGAGGACTCGGCTTAGTGCCGTCAGGTCCTACGAAGCGGGTAACGCCCGGGGTATTGCGGACGACATACCAGGAAAAGCCGTTCATGAGCATCTCTACCAGGACATATCCCGGGAAAAGCTTGCGCTCTACAGTATGCTCTTTGCCGTTCCTGATGACGATTTCCTTTTCCAGCGGCACGATTACATTGAAGATCTGCGCTTCAAGGCCCATGGAGCGAACCTTGCGCTCAAGGTCATTCTTGACCTTGTTCTCGTAACCGGTAGCAGTATGAATTACATACCAGTGACTCTCGTTCTCAGGCTCACAATCATCCATGTGAGCAGCCGCTGCTTCTTTGATTTCCAAATCTTTTTCTTGTTCCATGATCTATCCAGGGATGACCGGCATCCCCACACCTCCCCGCGCTATTTCAACAAAAGCTCAAAAAGGCGCGCGAAAAATGCGTCACAGGCCCACACCAGTACACAGACGATAAAGGTGGCCAGTCCTACAACAAGAGTGTAGGACACAAGCTCCCGGCGGTTTGGCCAGGATACCTTTCTCATCTCGGTGTTTACCTCGCCCATGAATGTAATGGGGTTGAAACCGGACGAAGATGTAGGAACTGCTGCTTTAGCGTTTGCTTTCACTTTATCTTCTGCCATATCGTTCACATCCCCGCAACCGACGCGCCGGAATCACTTCGTTTCCTTGTGGGCCGTATGCTTCTTGCAGAACTTGCAGTACTTCGTGAGCTCGATACGATCAGGATCGTTCTTCTTGTTCTTGTTGGTGCGATAATTGCGGTTCTTGCACTCAGAGCAAGCCAACGTGATGTTAGTGCGCATGCCGATACACTCCTTCTTCTCAGATTCAGCCATTTGTCACAGGGGCAAAACGGCACTATATAATCTATCATAATCAATAAAGCATGTCAATAACGGCCGCAATTTTTTTGCGGCTGTTACAGAGGAGCACGCCATCAATGAGGTTGAGCAGGCTCACTGATGATTCTGCTTTATGACATAAAGAAAACCCCTTATAAAGGGGTTTTTTAACAAGTGGTGGCGGCGAGGAGATTCGAACTCTTGACACTCCGGGTATGAACCGAATGCTCTAGCCAGCTGAGCTACGCCGCCAAAAAAATGGAGCTGATGACCAGAATTGAACTGGTGACCTTATCCTTACCAAGGATACGCTCTACCGACTGAGCTACATCAGCAAATGGTGGGCAGGGGTGGATTCGAACCACCGTACTCGTGAGAGGACAGATTTACAGTCTGTTGCCTTTAACCACTCGGCCACCTACCCACTATATACAAACAGCTGACCGATGCTGTTTATATCTTTGGTTGCGGGAAGAGGACTTGAACCTCTGACCTTCGGGTTATGAGCCCGACGAGCTACCAACTGCTCCATCCCGCGATGTCTTGTCCGCCGTCATGTCGGCTGACAGGAATAGATATTACCATAATGACTTTTGTTTGTAAAGGGGTATTTTGAAAAAATTTCAAAATTTCTGAAACTTTTCCTTTAGCCGCCGAGATATGCCTTGCGGATGGCTTCACTGGAGGCCAGCTCATCAGCATCTCCCGACAGGGTGATGCGGCCCGTCTCCAATACATAGGCACGGTGAGCGACCTTCAATGCCATGTTGGCGTTCTGCTCTACCAGCAGGATAGTGGTGCCGGTAGCATTGATGTCGGAAATAATGGAGAATATTTCCTTAATAAGAATTGGCGCAAGGCCCATTGACGGCTCATCCAGCAGGAGCAGCTTGGGGCGGCTCATCAGCGCGCGGCCCATTGCCAGCATCTGCTGTTCACCGCCTGAGAGAGTACCTGCTTCCTGCTGAAGGCGTTCCTTCAAACGGGGGAAGCGGCCGAATACGACTTCCATATCGGCAGCGATGCCGTCCTTGTCACTTCTGGTATATGCACCAAGTTCAAGGTTTTCCAGGACCGTCATATTTGCGAATATGCGGCGGCCCTCCGGCACCTGACTGATACCGGCCTTGACGATATTCTGCGCCGGCTGTCCGCCGATAGGCTGTCCCTCGAAAAAGATCTCACCGGATTTCGGCTTCAGCAGTCCGGAGATAGTTCTGAGGGTGGTGGACTTACCGGCACCGTTTGCACCGATAAGGGTTACTATTTCGCCCTGATTTACAGAAAGGTTGACATCCTGTATTGCATGGATGTTGCCGTAAAAGACATTGACATCCTTCATTTCCAGCATAGCTGCCATCAGTCGTCACCTCCCAGATATGCTCTGATGACATGGGGATCCTTCTGGATTTCGGCAGGCCCGCCCATGGCAATAGTCTTGCCGTACTCCAGTACATAAATGCGCTCGCAGATTCCCATTACGAGGCTCATATCATGCTCGATGAGGAGTATCGTCATCTTGAATTCCTTCCGCAGCCATGCGATAAGGTTCATAAGGTCCTGAGTTTCCTGCGGGTTCATGCCTGCTGCCGGCTCATCCAGCAGCAGGAGCTTCGGTCCGGTAGCCAGCGCACGGGCAATCTCCAGACGGCGCTGCGCACCATAGGGCAGATTCTTCGCTGTTTCTCCCGCCAAATCATCGAGGCCGAATATCTTCAGCAGCTTGTGGGCTTCGATATCGGTTCTGATTTCATCTTCCATATATCGGCCGATGCGCAGAGCGGCCTCAAGGAGGTTGTAGCGTATGTGCTTATGGAAGGCAATCTTTACATTATCAAGTACGGAAAGCTCCGAAAACAGGCGTATATTCTGAAAGGTACGGGCCATTCCCCGGGCAGTTATATCCGAGGGCTTCATACCGGTCACATTCTCACCGCAGAACTCGATAGTTCCGGAGGTGGGAGCGTATACGCCGGTCAGCAGGTTGAAAGCCGTGGTCTTGCCGGCACCGTTGGGTCCGATGAGTCCGATAAGCTCGCCTTCGTTTATGTACATATTGAAATCGTCAACAGCTGTAAGACCACCGAAAACGATAGAGACATTGCTGCATTTCAAAATTGACTCTGCCATTATGCTTTGCCTCCTTTACCGCTGTCCTCCGTGTCAATACCCATTGCCTTCTTCGCCTCGGGGGAAATATTCTTCAGATATCTGAAGAGAGGCAGGTTCGTGATTTCCACATAGCCGAAGAGACCCTGCGGACGGTAGAACATAAGGAGAATAAGAATGATGGAGTAAATAATCATACGGAACTCCGGAACGCCGGCGAGGGCTGCGGAGATACCGGTAACTACGAAAGCACCGGCAATGGAGCCGGTAATGGAACCAAGACCGCCAAGAACGACCATGATGAGGTAGTTGAAGGACTGGAGGAAGCTGAAGGTCCCCGGCATAAGGATGTAGAAGCTGTGGGCAAACAGCGCACCGGCAACGCCGGCAAAGGCTGCACCCAAAGTGAATGCCAGCACCTTGTAGTTTACGATTTTTACGCCCATCGCTTCAGCAGCAATCTCATTCTCACGGATAGCGATGCAGGCGCGGCCGTGAGCAGAATTTACAAAGTTCTTGATAAAGAACAGAGTTGCCAGCATAACAAGGAACGCCCATGTAAAGGTCGTGTAGTGCGGTATGCCGGTGAAGCCTGCGGCACCGCCGACATAATTGATATTCATGATGACGATGCGGATAATCTCGCAGAGACCAAGTGTAGCAATCGCCAGATAGTCACCATTGAGCCTCAGTGTCGGTATACCGATAAGGAAGCCTACAAAACCTGCCGCAATCGCTGCCACGAGAATTGCTACAGCGAAAGGCAGATGGAGCTTCGCAGTAAGGACGACGGAAACATAGGCACCTACCGCCATAAAGCCGGCATGGCCAAGGGAAAACTGTCCGGTGTAGCCGTTAATAAGGTTCAGGCTGACGGACATGATGACATTGATGCAGATGATGATGATATTCAGCTTCCAGAAGGGGCCGATGACATCTGCTTCAATCAGACCGTAGATAATTGCAAACAGTACAAGCCCTACTACTGCCAGGAGGGCATCGACTTTGCGTTCAATCACGATGACACCTCACACTTTCTCACGGACAGCTTTACCGAAGATGCCCGAGGGTCGGAATAACAGGACGAGAATAAGAATGGCGAACGCCGCTGCATCTCGAAAGGTAGAGGAGATGAAGCCGGAAACCAGCGCCTCAATAACACCCAGCATAATACCGCCGGCCATAGCGCCGGGGATACTGCCGATACCGCCGAATACTGCGGCAACAAATGCCTTCAGACCCGGCATGATACCCATGAGGGGATCGATGCTGTTGTAGTATACACCTACCAGCACACCACCGGCTGCTGCCAGAGCAGAGCCGATACCGAAGGTGAAGTTGATGATGCGGTTGGCATTGATACCCATGAGCTGTGCCGTCTCAGTATCAAAGGATACTGCCCGCATTGCCTGACCTACCTTCGTCTTTTGTACGACATAGGTGAGAATAATCATAAGGATAGTCGTTATAGCAAAAATCAGCAGCTGCTGTCCGTTGATGACGAAACCGCCGATGTTGTATGCAAGATTACCCATTACCTCCGGGAAAGTACGGGGAGTCGGGGAAACAAAATACATACTGCCGTACTCCAGAAGGAAGGACATACCGATAGCAGTGATAAGTACAGAAATGCGCGGTGCATGACGCAGCGGCGCATAAGCAAGACGCTCTACCAGCATACCCAGCAGAGCCGTAACTACCATTGAGATAAGCAGAGCCGGAACGATTGACATATTCGCCATAGTGACAGCGAAGAAGCTCACATAGGCGCCTACCATATATATATCGCCATGAGCAAAGTTTATGAGCTTGATGATACCGTAAACCATGGTATAGCCCAAAGCGATAAGTGCGTATATACTGCCCAGCGAAACACCGTTGATTATCTGCTGGACAAAGACATTAAAAAAATCCATTAAAGGTCACTCCGTAGTGGCGGAAATATTACTTCTTATAGCAGTACATTGATTTAACCGATTAAAGACATGAATATAGGAGCGGCCGCTGAGGCGGAGCAGCCCGCGCTGCTCTTTTGGACCTCGACGGCACGCCCCTACTCCATCGTAAAGGGTCTGTAATTGTCTTATGCCCTGAAAGTTCTTATTAAGCCTTCGGGGTAATCTTTTCCTTCATTACAGTCTTGCCATCCTTGTACTCGAGGATAACAGCGGACTTGATAGGATTGTGGTTCTTGTCCATGGTGATCTTACCGGTACCTACAGCCAGGTCCTTGGTCTCTTCGAGAGCCTTGGTAATCTTGACCGGATCATCGCTGCCGGCACGCTTGATAGCGTCTGCGAGGAGAATACCGGCATCATAGCCGAGAGCTGCGAATACATTCGGAGCTTCATTGTACTTCTTCTTGTAAGCGTTGATGAAGCCCTGGACTTCCTTATCCTGATCGGAGTAGTGAGTGGAGAAGTAGGTGTTGTTGAGAGCGCCCTTACCGGCCAGCTCAACGGTCTTGGCATCATCCCAGCCGTCGGTGCCGAGGATCGGGCAGGTGATGCCCAGCTCACGAGCCTGCTTTACAATCTTGCCGACTTCTTCATAGTAAGCCGGAACGAAGATAACATCTGCATTTGCACCCTTCAGCTTGGTAAGGGTAGCCTTGAAGTCCTGATCCTTCTGGAGGAAAGCCTCCTGCATGGCAATCTTGCCGCCGGCAGCCTCGAACTTCTCCTTGAATACATCGCCGAGGCTCTTGGAATAGTCAGAGCTGGAGTCAACATAGATGACAGCAGTCTTGGCCTTCAGAGTCTTGGCAGCGAAGGTAGCCATTACATCGCCCTGCAGCGGATCGATGAAGCAGCTGCGGAAGACGAAGGGCTTAACCTGACCGTTCTCTACGGTTACCTTCGGGCTGGTAGCGGAAGGTCCGATTACGGGAACCTTTGCATCGTTGGCAATCTGGATTTCAGCCATAACGCCGCCGGTGGTAGCCGGTCCAATGATGGCCTTTACTTTATCGGAAGAAATCAGCTTGGTTGCAGCATTGGCAGCCTCAGCCGGATCAGACTTGGAATCTGCTTTGACAAGGACAATCTTCTTGCCGAGGACACCACCCTTGGCGTTGATTTCCTCAATGGCGAGGTCCAAACCCTTGAAGTTTGCGGAGCCGTAGTTTGCTACGCCACCGGTCATTTCAAAGTTAGCGCCGATTTTGATTTCGCCGCCGGCCTTGGCACCATTGTCAGCTTTCTTCTCGCCGCCACCGCAACCGGTGAGGACAGCGCCCATGAGAGCGGCACCGGCCAGGAGGCTCATGGCTTTCAACATTTTTTTGCCGAATTTCATTACAATCCCTCCAAAGATATTTTCTCTCCACAGCAGGCAGTCAAAAAGCCCACCGGTCACAATTCTCCTTGTGACTAATGGGCTTATTATATGTTACAGGTTTACAATTAGTCAAGTAAAAAGTGTCGTTTTTCAATGTATACTTTCAGCAAACAAAAAAAAGAATACAAAAAATGCTGATTAAAATCATAAAATATCGAAATTATGTAAACTCGAACTTTCCGGCCCCATATTTGTACCAAGCGGCACAGGTTCCCTCAACGGAAACCATGCAGGGGCCGACCGGGTGGCGGTCGGTACACGCTTTGCCGAAGAGCGGGCAGCTTCTCGGGGTGATTGCTCCCGTGAGAACCTCACCGCAGCGGCACAGCCGACTGAGCGGATTCCCTTGGCCAGACTCCTCCGCCGCTCCTATACACAGCTTTCTTCGGGCATCATAGGCCGCATATTCATCCCGCAGGGACAGACCGGATGCTTCCAATACACCCATACCCCGCCACTGCTCTGCTGTCTTCCGAAACACCTTCGTCATCGCACTCTTTGCCACAGGATTTCCCTCCTCACGGACGACTGAGGGATAGAAATTTTCTACGGCGGACAGACTGTCGCGGGCCATTTCCGTCAGGCGCAGAATGGCTGCCAAAATACCCAGCGGCTCAAAACCGGTGACAACACCTCTCTGTCCGTATTCCTTCAGAAAATCAAATTCCCGGCGGCCGGTAACCACTGCTACATGACCGGGAAGAATAAAGCCGTCTATACGGTGCGGACGGTCAAGGATTGCCTTCATTGCCGGTGGTACCAGCTTATGTGCCGTGAGAAGATAAAGATTCTTCACCCCGGCCTTCTCCGCTGCCATCACCAGTGCAGCTGCCGTGGGAGCGGTTGTCTCGAAACCCACCGCCAGATATACGACCTTCCTGCCCGGATTTTCCGCCGCAACATACAGCGCATCCAGCGGAGAATAAACTACTCTTATATCGGCGCCTCTCGCCTTTGCCTCCGCCAGATTATCCGGACTGCCGTCAGCACCGGCACTTCCCGGTATCTTCAGCAAATCTCCGAAGGCGGCAATAATAACCTCCGGACTGTGGGCGAGCTTAACCGCTTCGTCAATATAACCATCAACCGTAACGCAGACGGGACACCCCGGGCCAGACACCAGCTCTACGGAATCCGGAAGCAGCTGGCGAAGACCGGAGCGAAAAATAGTAACGGTGTGAGTGCCGCAGACCTCCATAAAGCGGAGAGGAGTATTCCTGTCCCGGCCGCAGGACGCAGCTGTCTCCGCGATCCTTTCCGCCAATCTCCCGGCGGTATCTGCCATATCTCTGCTCATCACTTCTGCTCCGCTATAAACTCTGCAGTCGGACGAAGGCCGGCTATCTCCTCGGCGATTGTCTCCTGCAGCTCTCCTTCCCTGCCTGCACCGCCCATCTCACGCCAGAGAGCCTGTGACTCCAGAGCCAGATGCTCGTCGACAATCTCCATGGCAAAACC
>JAFNYY010000085.1 GCA_017383125.1 Schwartzia sp. (in: firmicutes) | reverse complement strand
GCTTCCATCGGTACGGTGGCGGTAGCACTGTTCGTATTCGGTATGTTTCTGGTCATCGTGATGAATACGAACCGGATGGCTGATTCGCTGGAATCTCAGGTAGAGATAAGCGTATATCTGAAGGATGATATCAGCCAGTCGAAAATAGAGGACATAGGCAATAAGCTGAGGGAAATGCAGGGACTGGAATCCGTGGAATATGTTTCCAAGGAGAGGGCCATTGAAGATTTCCGGGAGCGCCTCGGTGAGCAGAGCTACATCCTTACCGCGCTGGGCAGCGACAATCCTCTGCCCAATGCTTATAAGGTAAAGGTGAGAGTCCCGTCTCTGGTGGCAACGGCGGCAAAGGTGATCCGTCAGATTGACGGAGTAGAGGAGGCCCGCTACGGACAGGATGTAATGCAGCACCTCTTTGACATTACCCGTCTGGCGAGAATTATTGGCGTTTCTATCATGGCGGTGCTGGTTGGTGCCACCCTGTTTATTATTTACAATACCATCCGTCTGACGGTGTTTGCCCGTCGCCGCGAGGTGGCTATAATGAAGTATGTTGGCGCGACGGACAGGTTTATCCGCTGGCCGTTTATCATGGAGGGAATCGTGCTTGGCGCGGTAGGCGGTGTCATCGCTACCGTGTTCCTGTTTGTGGCATATCGCTTTGTGGCCCGGTCAATTATTGATGCTCTTACATTCTTCCCGCTTATTCCGGAGAGCCCCTTTATGTATACTGTGGGCTTCGTTGTAATAGTTTCCGGTATCTGCATGGGTGCGCTTGGCAGTGCCCTTTCCCTCAAGCGGTTCCTGAAAGCGTAGGTGGAACCATGAGAGTGAGAGAAGGAAAGAGGCTGGGAGTTCTGCTCGCAGCAGCTTTCACAGCCGGAAGCCTGTGGCTGACGCCGGTAAGCGCCAGTGAGCAGGATGAGCTGGAGAATGAGCTGGCCGTCCTCCAGCAGCGTGCGTATGAGGCACAGCAGCGGGCGGAAACAGTCTCCCGCGAAATGGAGAATGTGGCGGCGGAAATTCAGGTCATAGATGAAGAGGTGGCAGTAGCCAGCGATGATTACCGCCGGGTGAAAAAGCTGCTGGATATAACCGAGACGAATATCGAATCGATAGAGGAAGACCTTGCAGAGAAAACCGAACAGCTCAGTGAGCGGGCAAGTATCCTGAAGAAGCGTGTGAGGGATATTTATATGCACGGCCAGATAAGCTATATCGATGTGCTGTTTGGTGCGGAAGATTTCCGTGACCTGTCTACCCGTATGGACCTGTGGAAAAAGATAATCCGGCAGGACTATGAGCTGATAAAGACTATCATTGCTCAGCGGACAGCGATACTGGAGGCAAAGGAAAAGCTTGAGACTGAGCAGGGGCATCAGAAGCTGCTGGTGGATATTGCCGAAAAGCGTGAGGCAAGCATCGTGGAACGCCGAAACCGCAAGCAGGCGATAATGGATAACCTGGAGATGGAGCGAGAGGCGGCTGACCGGGCATACGAGGAAAACCTTGCCGCGTCCCGTGAGGTAGAATACCTCATCCGTCAGCGACAGGGTGGCGGGTCATCTGCCTCGGCGGTAGGCCCCGGCGGAATGAGCTGGCCACTTATCGGTGAGATAACATCCCAGTACGGCTGGCGCGTTCATCCTATCTGGGGAGACAGCCGCTACCACAGCGGTATGGATATTGCCGGTGACTACGGTGATGAAATCAGGGCGGCAGCAGCGGGAGAGGTTATTCACTCCGGCTGGATTTCCGGCTATGGATATACGATTATAATTGATCATGGCGGCAGTCTTACGACGCTGTATGGGCACAACGAAGCACTTAATGTAGGTGTAGGTCAGCATGTGGAGCGGGGCGATGTCATCGCTTACTGCGGTTCGACCGGTAATTCAACCGGTCCCCACTGCCATTTTGAGGTCCGCATAGACGGTGAGCTTACGGACCCCGAAGCATATCTGCCCTAAAAGAAGGGATTTCTATTGTTGAAGGATAAATATAAGCTCCTGGGTATTGTTCTGGGGACGGCACTGGTTTCCTCCGCGGTGACAGCCGGTGGACTGCTGACCCTCATAGGAGCGAATCAGCAGACATTTCTCGATTTGGCAAGATTCGTATCACTGAAGAACTTCATTTCTACCCAGTATGTGGAGCCGGTAGAGGATAAGGTGCTCATAGAGGGGGCGCTCTCGGGCATGGTGAATGCTCTTGGGGACAAGCACTCGACTTATCTTAACGCCAAGCGATTTGAAGAGCTGAAAAATCATACCGACGCGGCCTTTGGCGGTATCGGTGTCGTAATGGGGTACCGTGAAAACAAGGTGGTCATCCTTTCGGTCATGGAGGGAACTCCCAGCGAGGCAGCCGGCCTGCTGCCGGAGGACGAGATTTACCTCGTGGAGGGAGCCCCGGCCTCTGAGCTGACCTTTGAAGAGGTAGCCATGAAAATACGGGGCGAAGTAGGAACGCAGGTCACCCTTACTGTCCGCCGCTATGAGGATAAGGCGGCAGGAAAATACGATGACAAGGAAATCAGGATTACCCGTGACCTAATTCATGTAAAGACGGCCGAAGGACAGATGCTGGAGGACGGCATCGGCTATCTGAGAATAGCTTCCTTTGGCTCCTCTACCGATAAGGAGTTCAAAGAGGCTCTGGCTAAGCTGAAGTCAGAGAATATGAAGGGACTCATTATTGACCTGCGGCTTAATCACGGCGGACTGCTCACTACCTGTGTGGAGATTGCCAAGGAGATAGTCCCCAAGGGGCCGATAGTGTCTATCGTATACAGGGACGGCAGCAAGGAAGAATTTACCTCCGGACTGGAGAAAAATGACCTGCCGATGGTTGTCCTTATCGACGGCGACAGCGCCAGTGCCAGTGAGATACTGGCGGGGGCGCTTCAGGATACAGGAGCGGCAACTGTTGTCGGTGTCACCAGCTACGGAAAGGGAAGTGTACAGAGCATAAGGCAGCTGCCGGGAACGAATGACGGCCTGAAACTGACGGTGGCGAAATACTTTACCCCCAGCGGACGTAGCATAGACGGAGTGGGAATCACTCCCGATGTGAAGGAAGAAGGGGACAAAGCGGAGCAGCTTGAAAAGGCTATTGAGCTGCTGAAGGAGAAAATCCAGAGCAGTAGTACCAGGGAAACTCCTTGATATATTTTTGATTACTCTTTATAATGGTTATGAAGGATAGTAAATAACTCTCACAGGAGGTGCAGCAGATGGCTATCGGTGGAGTAGGCTTTCTCAATCAGATAAACAGCACAAAGGCAAATTATAATACTGTGCTGAAGCAGATAGCTTCCGGCTCAAAATTCCCAACGGCCCAGTATGGGGCGTCGGAGTATGCGATATCACGCCGGACGAGAGCGCAGATAGGAGCATTGGCGCAGTCAAATCAGAATACGCAGAATGCAAATGCGATGCTGTCGGTTGCTGCCGGCGGTGTGTCTTCAACGGTTAATGCTCTCTCCAGTATCAGAGAGCAGGTGATCAAGGCGGCCAACGGGACGAATTCTCCCAGCGACCTGACCACCATTGGAAATACGATAAATCAGTCGCTTCAGACTATCAACGATAATGCCTCCATCCAGTACAACGGTATGGATTTGCTAAACAGCGACAGGAATGTGGCTGTGGCAGGAGTGGACGGTTATCGCAATGTTTCCCTTGGCAATATGACGGCTGAGGCTCTCGGCCTTGTCGATTCCGAGGGTAAATCTACCATTGACCTGTCCTCTCTTGATACTGAGGACGGCCTGAGGAATGCTCTCAGCAAGATAGACACGGCTCTTGGCGTAGTGAAGGAGAGGGACTCTGACATCAAAGCGGCATTGGATCAGGCAACTGACATTGGTGCTGCTCAGCAGAATCTCACCTATGCTTCAGCAAATTACACGGTGGCTGAGGAAAATCTCACAGCAGCCGATTCCAACATGAGCGACACTGATATGGCAAAGGCTATCATGCAGCTTCGCTCCGCTGATACGCAGAACCAGCTGGCCATGTATGCACAGAAAATGTTCATGACCAACAGCGCTTCCGTGCTGAAGCTTCTCCATTAAAAAACGAATTATTATAGGCGGGTATATCCCGCCTATTTCTTTTATGGTATAATATCGGAAGATGAAATAATCCCTTTGGAAATGAGGAATGATTATGGCTGACAGCAGGCTTATTGTAGCCCTTGATGTAAAGACCGACGAGGAGGCTATTGCCCTTGTAGAAAAGCTGGGAGATTCCGTCTGCCACTACAAGGTCGGTATGGAGCTGTTTTACCGTTCCGGCGGAAATATCGTCCGTCGTCTGCGGGCTATGGGCAAGGAGGTTTTCCTCGACCTGAAGCTTCATGATATCGGCAATACGGTTGCCGAGGGTCTTGTTTCTCTGCTTCCGCTGGGCATGACTATGATGAATGTTCATGCATCCGGTGGTTTTTCCATGATGAAGGCAGCAGTAACCCGTCTGAGGGAGGCAGCAGCTGAGATGCAGGTGCAGGTGCCGAAGCTCATAGCCGTTACCGTACTGACCAGTATCGGTACGGAGGAATGGGTACGGCTGGGTGAGACGGAGGCTATCGAGAATCATGTTGTCCGTCTGGCCAAGCTGGCAAAGGAAGCAGGACTGGATGGAGTCGTTGCGTCTCCCTACGAATCGGCAGCAATCCGTCAGGCCTGTGGTGATGATTTCCTTATCGTGACCCCGGGTATCAGGCCGGCCGGCTCCTCCATCGATGACCAGAACCGAATCGCAACTCCCGCTTCGGCTATCGCCAACGGCTCTACCCATATTGTAGTAGGTCGTCCTATCCGCACCGCTGCGGATCCGGTAGCTGCAGCAGAGAGTATTATTAAAGAAATGGAAGGTGTAAAAAAATGACCGAGCAAGAAATTATGGATATTTTCGTGAAGACCGGTGCTATCATGGAGGGTCACTTCCTTCTGACCTCCGGCCGTCACAGCAATCGCTATGTAGAGAAGTTCAATGTCCTTCAGCAGCCGAAATACACCGAGGCTCTCTGCCAGGAACTGGCAAAGCTCTTTGCTGATGAAAAGATCGAGACTGTTGTAGGCCCAATGACCGGCGGTATCCTGCTGGCTCATGAGACCGGTAAGGCTCTCGGCACCAGAGCAATCTTCACCGAGCGTGTAGACGGCAAGATGACCTTCCGCCGCGGCTTCAAGCTCCATGAGGGGGAGCGGGTTCTCATCGTTGAGGATATTGTCACCACCGGCGGTTCCATTCGCGAGGTCGTAGATGTAGTCAAGGCAGCTGGCGGCGTACCGGTAGGTATCGGTATGCTGGTAGACCGCACCGGCGGTAAGGTAAGCTTCGGTGAGGTACCCTACAAGGCACTCCTCCATCTCAATGTTGAGAGCTTCACCGCTGATGAATGCCCCCTCTGCAAAGAGAATATTCCTATGACCAAGCGTGGCAGCACCGGAAAGAAATAAAACCGAGAATTGAATAATGGCATAAAAATAACCGAGGCAGGTGCCTCGGTTATTTTTATGTCAGCCTCCCCTCTAGTGGAGGTGGCTGCAGGCCGGAGGGGTAATTGCAGAAGATGTATCATTTTACCACTCAGTCAGCTTCGCTGAATGGGAGCCATTATGCGATTACTTTGTACCGAAAATTCTGTCACCGGCGTCACCGAGACCCGGAAGAATGTAAGCGTTTTCGTTCAGCTCTCTGTCGAGCATACCTACATAAATCTGGACATCAGGATGAGCCTTGTGCAGGCG
>JAFNYY010000084.1 GCA_017383125.1 Schwartzia sp. (in: firmicutes) | reverse complement strand
ACGGCATCACGCATCTGACTCATATTTTCAACGGAATGGCTCCCTTCCATCACCGCACTCCGGGACTGGTAGGTGCAGCGCTGGATACTGACTCCGACTGCGAGATGATTTGTGATAATGTTCATCTTCATTCGGTGACGCAGAGACTTATATGGCGGATGAAGCAGGGGAGACAGATAATCCTCGTTACCGATTCCATACGCGCTACCGGACTGCCCGATGGAGAGTCAGAGCTTGGTGGACAGAAGGTCTATGTGAAGGGGCAGTGTGCTACTCTGGCGGATGGTACCATTGCCGGCAGTGTGCTGACTATGGACAGAGCGATTGCCAATTTCACCGCCAATACCGGCTGCGGCATTGCGGCGGCGGTGGTGTGTGCCACCAAAGCCCCGGCTCAGAGTCTCGGTATTTACGGACGCTGCGGCTCTCTGACTCCCGGCAAGCAGGCGGATATTACCATCTTCAGAAATGCAGCCGAGATACAGATGACCATAGTAAGGGGAAAGACTGTATATACAAAATCGTAAAATTTCTCTTGCTATTTAATAAAATTGTTGCTACAATAATTCCCGATAAAAGTAAATGCTATGACCAAGTTAGTAGCCTTTGGGAGCTTTCCTGCAGCGAGCCGGTGAGGGTGGAAGTCCGGCGGAAATGACAGAGGTGAATATCCCTTGCGAGCAGCCGACTGAAATCGCGACCGCGATAGTAAGCACGGACGGTTTCCACCGTTACATGGATAGTGTATGATAGTATGCGAATAGGTGGTTGTGAGTATTATCCTCATCCTGTTTGGGATGAGGATTTTTGTTTTGTTTGAAGAAATTTGGAGGGATAGCTTTGTACAGTAAGGTAGAAACCAATCTGGACTTCGTAAAGCGTGAGCGTGAAGTCCTGAAATTCTGGAAGGATAACGACATCGCCACCAAGACTGTCGAGGCCCGCAAAGGCAACGACACCTTTACATTCTACGATGGTCCCCCGACGGCCAACGGCAAACCCCATATCGGTCATGTTCTCACCCGTGTTATCAAGGATTTGCTGCCCCGCTATCAGTGCATGAAGGGTAAGTACATCCTCCGCAAGGCCGGCTGGGACACCCACGGTCTGCCGGTAGAGCTGGAGGTCGAGAAGGCTCTCGGCATCAACGGAAAGGAGCAGATTGAGAAGTACGGTATCGAGCCCTTCATCAAGAAGTGCCGTGAGTCCGTATGGAAATATAAAGGTATGTGGGAGGAGTTCTCCGATGTTGTCGGCTTCTGGGCAGATATGGAGCATCCCTACATCACCTATGAGAATGATTTCATCGAGTCTGAGTGGTGGGCACTGAAGACTATCTGGGAGAAGGGTCTTCTTTACAAGGGGCACAAGGTTGTTCCGTACTGCCCCCGCTGCGGTACCCCGCTGTCCTCTCACGAGGTAGCACAGGGATATAAGGATGTCCGTGAGCGGTCGGCCATGGTTAAGTTCAAGGTAGCCGGCGAGGATGCTTACTTCCTTGCATGGACCACCACCCCCAGGACTCTTCCCAGCAATTTGGCTCTCTGCGTCAACCCGGAAGTAGATTATGTAAAGATTAGGGTAAACGATACTGTCTATTATCTGGCGGAGGCTCTGGTAGATACCGTATTTGCTGAGACTGAGGGCGAGCGTGAAGTGCTGGCCAGCATGAAGGGTAAAGAACTGGAGTACCGTGAGTACGAGCCGCTTTATCCCTTCGCTGTAGGCAAGACCGGCAAGAAGTCCTTCATCGTCACCTGCGATGATTATGTAACCACCACCGACGGTACTGGTATCGTCCACATGGCTCCGGCCTTCGGTGAGGATGACGGCCGCGTCTGCCAGAAGTACGATGTAGGCTTTGTTCAGTTTGTAGACAGCCACGGCAACATGACTGAGGATACCGATTGGGCAGGGGTATTCGTCAAGGATGCTGACCCGCTCATCATCAAGGATTTGAAAATCAGCGGCAAGCTCTTCAAGGCTCCGGTATTCGAGCATAGCTATCCGCACTGCTGGCGCTGCGATACCCCGCTGCTTTACTACGCCCGTGAGACCTGGTTCATCAAGATGACCGCTGTCCGTGACAAGCTCATCGGCAACAACAATACTGTAAACTGGGTACCGGATGCTATCGGTAAGGGACGCTTCGGCGACTGGCTGGAGCATGTTCAGGACTGGGGACTCTCCCGTAACCGCTACTGGGGTACTCCGCTGAATGTCTGGGAATGCTCCTGCGGGCATCAGCACGCTGTCGGCTCTATCGCTGAGTTGAAGGAGTTGTCCGACAACTGCCCGGATGAAATCGAGCTACACCGTCCCTATGTAGATAATGTAACAATCCGCTGCGAGAAGTGCGGCAAGGAAATGCATCGTGTATCGGAGGTTATCGACTGCTGGTTTGACTCCGGCTCCATGCCTTTCGCTCAGTGGCACTATCCGTTTGAGAATAAGGAGCTTTTCGAGACCCGCTTCCCGGCAGACTTCATCTCCGAAGCAGTTGACCAGACCCGCGGCTGGTTCTACTCCCTTATCGCTATCTCCACACTGCTCTTTGATGTGTCCTCCTTCAAGAATGTAATCGTTCTCGGCCATGTTCTCGATAAGGATGGCCGCAAGATGTCCAAGTCCAAGGGCAATGCAGTAGATCCCATGGAGACTCTCAATCATCACGGTGCTGATGCTGTACGCTGGTACTTCTACTCCGCCGGCGCTCCGTGGATTCCTACCCGTTACCATGACGCAGCCGTCAAGGAGGGTCAGAGCAAGTTTATGGGTACTCTTTGGAATACCTATGCCTTCTATGCTCTCTACGCTGAGATTGACCAGTTCGATCCCACCAAGTACAGCCTTGAGTACGATAAACTGGCTGTCCTTGACAAGTGGATTCTTTCCCGTCTGAATACCGCTGTTGCCGCTGCCGACAACAGTCTGGCTAATTACAAAATCCCTGAGGCAGCCAAGGCACTCTACAGCTTCGTAGATGAGCTGTCCAACTGGTATGTCCGCCGCAGCCGTGAGCGCTTCTGGGCTAAGGGTATGGAGCAGGATAAGATTAACGCCTACATGACCCTCTTTACCTCTCTGTCCACCATCATCAAGGCTGCCGCTCCCATGATTCCGTTCATGACCGAGAGCATTTACCAGAATATCGTCCGCAGCGTAGACAAGGCTGCCCCCGAGTCCATCCACCTCTGCGATTATCCGGTTGCCGATATGTCTCATGTGGATGCAGAGCTTGAGAAGACTATGGAGCTTGTTCGCGACATCGTTGTTCTCGGCCGTGCTGCCCGCAACCAGGGAAATCTGAAGAACCGTCAGCCGCTCTCTACTCTCTATGTTCACTCCGAGAAGGGCGAGAAGCTGGATGATTTCTTCGTAGCTATCGTCCGTGCCGAGCTGAATATCAAGTCTGTTGAGTTCGTTTCCGACATGGAGGCTTATCTCACCTATACCTTCAAACCTCAGTTCAAGGTGCTGGGCAAGAAAGTGGGCGGCAAGATTGGCACCATCAAGAATATGCTGGCCGAGCTGAACGGCCACAGTGCCAAGGCTGAGCTGGACAAGACCGGTCAGCTGGTACTTGAGCTGCCGGACGGCCCGGTTACTCTCCTGCCGGAGGATATCGATGTCACCATGTCCCAGACTCCTGGCTATATAAGCCAGCACTACGGCGATGTCACTGTGGCTCTTGCTACCACTCTTACCGATGAGCTTATCGAGGAGGGCTTCGTCCGCGAAATTATCTCCAAGGTACAGACCATGCGCAAGGAAAACGGCTATCAGGTAACCGACCGCATTAAGGTGGCTCTCGATGGCAGCAAGAAGCTGTCCGCTGTCGCTCAGCGCAACGAGACAGAGCTGAAGAAGGTGCTGCTGGCTGATGAAATCATTGCCGGCGCACTTGCTGACTGCAAGGTATCCAAGGAATGGAATATCAACGGCGAGAATGTAACTATCTCCGTACTGTAAACATGGTCTGTTCGGTAAGATAAAAACTTCCGCAAATGATGAATAAACAAAGCCCCTCGGCGCTCGCCGAGGGACTTTTACTATAAATAAAACTCTATTTTGCAGAAAATTCCTAGCACTGGCATGAAAACTGAAAAAAACAAGAAGTTTTCAGATTTGTAACCTAAAAACTTCTTGATTTTACAAGTTTTTATATTTATAATCTGAAAATGGGAGGGGAACGCAATGATTGCTCGCGATACTTATCTTAACAAGCTTATAAAGCTAAAAGATAATGGATTTGTAAAAATAATAACAGGAATTCGTCGCTGCGGAAAATCAAGTCTGCTTGCGATGTATCGTGAGCATCTTCTGTCGGATGGAATAGCTGCAAATAATATAATCGAAATCAATTTTGAACGATTTGAATTCGAGCCGTTGAAGGACGAGGCCACACTGCACAATTACATACGGCAGAAGTTGAATGATACCGATGTGAGGTTTTACCTTTTTATTGATGAGGTTCAGGAAATGCCTGCTTGGGCAAAGGTTATAAACAGTCTGCGAACCAGTTTTCCGGTAGACATATATGTTACCGGTTCAAATTCACGGCTTTTTTCCGGGGAGTACCTTACTTATATAAGCGGTAGATATGTGGAATTAAAGATGTATCCGCTGTCATTCAAGGAATTTATCCGCTTTCGCCCAACAGCACAGAGTAGGGAAGCCGCCTTCAACGATTACTTGCGTATTGGTTCATTTCCTGCCACAGCTTTGGCGAATAGCGAGGAACTGATAACTGGTATAAATGAAGGACTGTTTGACTCAATTTTCAGTAGAGATATCCTCCTGCGTGGGAAAATCCGAGATGAAGGAACATTTTACAAGGTGGCTAAATATGTCTGCGATAATATAGGAAATCAATTATCGGCAAATGCAGTTGCCAACACATTGAAATCGCAGGGACATAAAATCGGCTCAGATACAGTGGACAACTATCTTGCACTAATGAAAAATGCATTTCTTATTCATCAGTGCGAGCGATATGATATAAGAGGCCGTGAACGACTGCGAACAAATGGTAAATATTATGTCGCAGATACTGGTTTGCGTAATAGTCTATTAGGATTGCGCAGCGGCAATATCGGGCATGTAATTGAAAATATCGTATATCTGGAACTGCTGCGGCGTGGATATGAAGTTTCTGTTGGAAAACTTGATAAGATGGAAGTTGATTTTATCGCGCGCCGAGGTGAGGCTATTACTTACATTCAGGTCTCGCTCAGTGCTATGGATGAAAATGTTCTGAGTCTTGAGCTGAGGCCTTTTTATGCAATTCGTGACAATTATCCAAGAATGCTGATAACAATGGACACTATAGATTTATCACAGGACGGAATAAAACACAGAAACCTGCTGGATTGGCTGCTGGAAAAACAGTAATGCTTTGCTGACAGGAGATGTTCTTGCTGCCGGCCTGATATAAAATGGTGGTTTTTGCACTTGTGTGAGCCTTTGATTAAGCGGACGCTATTGAATATAGGAGTTATAAATGGATATACAGTTTGTTTGTGAAGTTTTAGGGACGGCAGCGTTCTCTGTTTCGGGGGCACTTACTGCAGTTAAGCATAAGATGGATATTTTCGGTGTTGTTGTATTAGGTATAGTCACTGCTTTGGGCGGAGGCCTGCTGAGGGATATTATACTTAATATTTCACCGCCGAATTTGTTTGCGAACACGTTGTATCTTAGTATTGCAGCCGTCTCGGCACTTGTCGTGTTTTTCATCCTTGCCAAAACAAGGAATCTGGCTGTTTTTATTACAGGAAAGATATTCAACTGGCTGCTGAATGTAACTGATGCCATCGGCTTGGGAATGTTTACCGTCATCGGTGTCAATATAGCTGTTGAAGCACATCAGGGATATCAGCCTGTATTTTATATCTTCCTCGGAATGTTAACCGGCGTAGGCGGTGGTGTAATCCGTGATATTTTAGCCGGAACTATTCCAAAGATACTTAATAAACATATCTATGCAGTAGCCTCGTTGGCAGGGGCGGTACTGTATTATTATGCTCAGCTTTTCATCGAATCTGACGGCATTATATTCATTGCTGCCGGTGCGGTAATAGTAATCCGTATACTGGCTGATTATTACTGCTGGAATTTGCCGAAGGTACAATGATGCCCAATTTTTGTGCGGGTCGTTCAAACAAAAAGCTTCCATAACTGCTGAATTTCAGCAGTTATGGAAGCTTTATTTTCGTGCATGAATATAACGTTAATTAAAAAATTAAATTGTACAAGAATAGTGATTGAAGAATGACTGCCTGATTACAGCTCCAGCGACCGCAGGAGGAAGTCCTTAGGCTGGAAGCCGACAGTCTGGCCGGTGATTTTTCCTTTTTCAAACATTATTACCATGGGGATGCTCATAACATTGTACTGCTGAGCCAATGAAGGATTCTCATCGACATTTATTTTGCAGACTTTCATGTCATCATGCTCAGCGGCAATCTCTTCAATGATAGGGGAGAGCATACGGCAGGGACCGCACCAGTCAGCCCAGAAGTCCACCAGTACACGGCCCTCGGCATTCAGTACTTCCTGCTCAAAGTTGTCAGCGGTAACTATAGCTGGTTTACTCATTTCTAATCCCTCATTTCTTTGTAAAAATTTTGATAAACAGGACAGAAAAAACTCTATCCTAAAAATTTACATATAGTATACTATATTTGACGGGGAAATACAAATTGACAAGCCGTTTGGATAGCTCTAAAATATATAGGTTACAGGATTGTTGATAATATTTTTTGTGGAGGCTTAAGAGTGGTTTTAGAGACAGAGCACAGAGTGAATTTTTACGATACGGATACGATGGCAGTTATTCATCACTCAAATTATATCCGCTGGTTTGAGATAGGTCGCGTGGAGCTGCTGCGGGCAGTAGGCATTACTCTCGGGGAGATGATGGAGGACGGCTATGTTTTCCCCATTACTGAGGTTAGCGCGAAGTTCCATTCACCCGGTTATTTTGATGATGTTCTCATCATTGAGACGACGCCTACCGCACTGACGAGAGCGAAGATGGCCTTTGACTATCGCATTATGCGAAAGAGCGACCGGACATTGCTTGTCACCGGGCATACGCAGAATGTTTTTACCGAGAAGGCTACCGGCAAGATTACCCGCCTGCCGGCAAAGTATTTTGAGCGGCTGGCCAAGGGCTTGGAGTAACAGGGCCGCAGTTTGATTTAATTGGAGGATAAAATGATAACACTTATATTGCAGGGTATAGCAGTTCTTTTTTTGCTGATGATTATCGGCTACAAGCTCCTTTGTATCGTTGAGGGTGATGCGGATTTGGTCTTGGAGAAGGACACTGAGAAGAAGTTTGCTAAGGCTTCCAGAGACGAGGACTCTGTCACCATTCGCCGCCGCCTTACTTTCCGCAATCGAGGCAAGCAGGCGGCCGTTGTCAGCGACTGCATTGCCCGCACCCAGCTGCCTTATGAGCAGTATGACGGCATTGAGGCAAGGGGCCGCGTGGAGCGGGTAGGAGAGCCTCGCGAGGATGATTACTTCGAGGCTGTTATTGTAGACCCGCACAAGTCTATAGATATTGATGTGTTCATTACTCTGAAAGCAAGGAAGGGTCAGAGCCTAGAATTTGCTCTCTCCCGGATGGTTGATATGCCCATCGACATCATCTACACCACTTTCAGCCGTCGTCCCTATAAGCTGCTGAAGGATCGTATCGTGATGACTGCACAGGAAGCAGCAGACAGCGTAGGCGTGAAGCTTGTTGATGAGGATTGAGGAGGAACAGGGAATATGTCACAGGTAGAAATAGTAAAGGTTCCCACACGCATACTTACCGACAAGGATGACATTGTGGATGCAATAGAGAAGTTTGCTGCAAAGGTCGGCGGCGTAGGACCGGATGATGTGGTATCTGTAGCGGAGAGCGTCGTCGCTGTCACTCAGGGTATGGTTGTCCGGCCGGAGGACTTGAATATAAGCATCTGGGCGAAAATATTCTGCAGAGTGTTCCCGGACGAGGGCAGTCTTGCCAGTCCTCACGGATTGCAGTCGCTGTTTGATGCAGAGGGTACTCTGCGGGTAATCGTTTCGCTGGGTATCGGCTTTTTGGCGATGCCATTTAAGCGGGGAGTATTCTATCAGCTGGCCGGCTATCAGGCAGCTCTGATCGATGAGGTCACCGGTACTATGCCGCCCTTCGATAAGCATATTGTTTACGGCCCGAAGGACCCGCAGAAGGTAGTCGAGGCCATCAAGTCCCGCTTTGGCTGTTATGGTGCTATGATTGCCGATGCCAATGACCTTCACCGCTGCAGAGTGGTAGGTGCCAGCAACGGACTGGAAGCCGAGGAGGCTGCGAAGCTTCTGTTGGATAATCCTTTCGGCAATGCTTCTCAGAAGGTTCCCATCGTAATAATCAAGGGCTTTGGTAAATATATTAAGAATAAATAATTCGGAGAAGATATTTGGAAAACAAGAGAGTAGACGGACGGGGCAGAAACGAAATGCGCCCCTTGAAAATTACCCGCTTCTTTCAGCATGGGCCGGCCGGTTCGGTGCTCATTGAGGTAGGAAATACGAAGGTAATATGCGCGGCTACCGTTGAGCAGCGTGTTCCCACATTCCGACGGACACAAAACGGAGAGAGCAAAGGCGGTTGGCTGAAGGCTGAATATACGCTACTGCCCTCGGCTACAGCTACCCGCACCCCCAGAGAATCTGTACGGGGTAAGCAGAACGGACGCACGCACGAAATTCAGCGGCTTATCGGCCGTAGTCTGCGCTCAGTGCTTGATATGAAGGCACTGGGAGACAGGACAATAACTATTGACTGTGATGTTATCGAGGCAGACGGAGGTACCAGGACTGCCTCTGTTACCGGGGCGTTCATTGCCCTGGTTGATGCCTGTGAGAGCTTCTATGACCCGGAGAGCGGTCAGCCCTTTCCGGTAAAGGATTTTCTGGCGGCTGTCAGCGTAGGAATGGTGGCGCCGCCCCGGAAGCGGATAAAGAAGGGGCAGAAAATCGTCCTTGCTCCGGCAGAGCCGGAGGAGCCTCTGCTTGACCTCTGCTATGCGGAGGATAGTCAGGCGGCTGTTGATATGAATGTGGTTATGACCGGCAGCGGTGAATTCGTGGAGCTGCAGGGGACCGGTGAGGGTCGGCCATTTACTCTGGCTGAGCAAAAGGCTCTTGTGGAACTGGCTACCGATGGGATTGACCAAATAATTTCCTATGAGAAGGATGTCTTGGGCAATCATCTTGTCTGGAGAATCGGAAGGGAAGGGTGAGCAATGGAAAAGCTTAGAATCGTAGTGGCCACGAAGAATAAGAAGAAGCTGGCTGAGCTGATTGCTGCCTTTGACGGTCTCGCTGTCGAGCTGGTGCCGCTCTCCTTTTACGGTGAAACTCCCGATGCGGTAGAGGACGGAGAGACATTTGAGGACAATGCCGTAATCAAGGCGAAATTTTACTCCGAGCAGCTTGGTGTCCCGGCTATTGCCGATGACAGCGGCCTTACTATAGAGAAGCTGGGCGGTGCTCCGGGTGTTTACTCTGCCCGTTACTGTGGTCATCATGGCAGCGATGAAGAGAACAATGCCCACATGGTCAAGGAAATGAAACGGATAGGGGAAGAGGAGTCAAAGGCGGCCTATGAGTGTGCACTGGCTTTTGTCAATTCGGCAGATGGTGCTGTGATTACTTCCCATGGCAGTGTCTCCGGGTTGATTACTCTCGTGCCGAGAGGTGAAGGCGGCTTTGGCTACGACCCGTATTTTTACATGGACGGCGGAAAGACTATGGCGGAGCTTACCCCTGAGGAAAAGGATGCCGTAAGCCATCGGGGAGAGGCAATCCGGGCCATGAGACCATTACTGGAGAAGTATCTCAACAAATAATAGTATCTGACTATAATGAAACGCAGACTTATAATAAATATTTATAAACTTGTGCTAAAAGCACTTCACAAGGGAATATATATGTGTTAAACTTAATCGAATGACCTTTTCATGCAGATTATCCAATGGTTTTCAATCATTTTAAGGAGGAATTCATTGTGCGCATTATTCAAGCTGAAGCAATCACTGAAGCAGTGGCAAAGCTCTGCAAAGAGACTGCCTATTATCTCCCGGAGGATGTTTACGAGGCTCTGAAGAAGGGCCGGGAAACAGAGAAGTCTCCCGTCGGCTGTGATGTCCTTGACCAGATTATTAAGAATGCAGAGATTGCTCGTGATGAGGATCGCCCTATCTGCCAGGATACCGGTATGGCTATCGTTTTTGCCGAAATCGGACAGGATGTTCATATCGAAGGTGGCGCCTTTGAAGATGCTGTCAATGCCGGCGTATCCAAGGGTTATGTTGATGGTTACCTCCGCAAGTCTGTTGTTAAAGAACCGATTTTCAATCGTGTAAATACCAAGGACAATACCCCGGCAATTATCTATGTCCGCATTGTTCCCGGTGACAAGATTGTTCTCAAGCTGGCAGCCAAGGGCTTTGGCAGCGAGAATAAGTCCGGTCTGAAGATGCTGGTTCCGGCCGATGGCGTTGAAGGTGTAAAGGCTGCTGTTCTCGATATCGTGAAGCACGCAGACTGCAATCCCTGCCCGCCTATCGTAGTCGGCGTAGGTGTCGGCGGTACTATGGATGCAGCCGCAGTTCTTTCCAAGAAGGCTCTGCTCCGTCCTACTAATGTCCGTCATCCTGAGCCGGCGTACGCAAAGCTCGAAGAGGAGCTGCTGGAGATGGTCAACAAGACTGGTATCGGACCTCAGCTGGGCGGCACTACCACCGCTATGGCAGTAAATGTAGAGTACATGCCTACTCACATCGCCGGCCTGCCGGTAGCTGTTACCATCAATTGTCATGCTATGCGCCATAAAGAGTGCGAGCTTTAATAGGGGAGGAAACGAAAATGGCTGAAAAGATCAGAATCACTACTCCGCTTACCGAGGAGCAGTCCCGCAAGCTGAAGGCCGGTGACAGTGTTCTCATCACCGGTGTCATCTACAGTGCCCGTGATGCCGCTCATAAGGCAATGACTGAGGCTCTTGCCCGCGGTGAAAAGCTCCCCATCGACTGGAAGAATCAGATTGTTTACTATCTTGGACCTTCTCCCGCAAAACCAGGCGACCCCATCGGCTCTGCCGGTCCTACCACCAGCGGCCGTATGGATGCATACACTCCGACCATGCTTGATCAGGGTATTACCGGTATGATTGGCAAAGGCTCCCGTAAGCCGGCAGTCGTTGAGTCCATGAAAAAGAACGGAACGACTTACTTCGCCGCTGTCGGCGGTGCCGCTGCTCTCATTGCCAAGTCCATCAAGAAATATGAAGTAATAGCATATCCGGAGCTTGGCCCGGAGGCGCTGGCTGCTCTTACTGTTGAAGATTTCCCGGCAATCGTCGTAATTGATACCGAGGGCAATAATTTCTACGAAATCGGTCAGAAACCCTATCGTCAGATTTAATTCGGAGGCTCTCAATGTTTAATATCACTTTTTACCTCCGCCGTCTGCATTCTCTGGTAGGTCTCTTTATGGGTGCTTTCCTGATGGTGCATATTGGTAATAACAGTGCTGTTCTTCTTGGGCCTGATATGATGAATATGGTCATCGGTACCATGGATAAGATGCCCATGTTTATCCGTTTGCCGATAGAGCTTGGCCTTATTGCTGCTCCATTCGGCTTCCATGCTCTCTACGGTGTGTACATAGCCCTGCAGGCTCGCAACAATCCTATCCGTTACGGCTATCTCCAGAACTGGCAGTTCACTCTGCAGCGCTGGACCGCATGGTATCTGTTGGTGTTCC
Source organism: Schwartzia sp. (in: firmicutes) (assembly GCA_017383125.1). GTDB lineage: Bacteria > Bacillota > Negativicutes > Selenomonadales > Selenomonadaceae > RGIG250. The sequence continues at coordinate 16,724 of JAFNYY010000084.1, read as the reverse complement.
TTATTTGGCATGTGTACTACCTTGCCATTCACACCCGTATTACCGGCATACATCTCTGTTTTGAATTTCTGCAGAGCTATCTCTCCAATCCTGTTTACTGGGTACTTTATGTTCTTGGTATGTGGGCCGCTATTTTCCACTTTACCAACGGTATCAATACATTCTGCATGACCTGGGGTATCGCTAAAGGCCCCCGTATTCAGATGGTAATCAACATGGCCTGCATGGGTCTTTGCGGCGCTCTCTGCTTAGAGACTCTGGCACTCATGCTCGTCTACATTTTGCCCATATTCTGAAGAAAAGGAGAGTAACATCGTGGCAAAGAAAAGATTTAAAGTTATCGTTGTCGGCGGCGGCCTCTCCGGCCTCATGGCAGCACTTAAGATTTGCGAGGCAGGCAGTGAGGTAGATATCTTCTCTTACTGTCCCTTCAAGCGCAGCCATTCCCTCTGTGCTCAGGGCGGTATGAACGCCTGCATGGACACCAAGGGCGAGCATGACAGCATATATGAACATTTTGACGACACCGTATACGGCGGTGACTTCCTGGCTGATCAGGTAGCCGTCAAGGGCATGTGCGAGGGTGCTCCGGCTCTTGTCCGCATGTTCGACCGTATGGGTGTGCCCTTTACCCGCTCTGCAGAAGGTGTTCTCGACCTTCGCAATTTCGGCGGTCAGAAAAATAAGCGTACCGTATTCGCCGGCTCTACTACCGGTCAGCAGCTTCTCTACGCTCTTGATGAGCAGGTTCGCAAATGGGAAACCAAGGGTCAGGTAAAGACCCACGTTTTCTGGGAGTTCCTGAAGATTATCAAGAATAAAGAGGGCGTATGCTGTGGTATCGTTGCCCAGAATATGAACTCAATGGAGATTGAGGCATTCCGTGCCGATGCAGTAATACTTGCAACCGGCGGCCCGGGTATGATTTTCGGCCGCTGCACAGCTTCGACTATCTGCAACGGTTCCGCTGTATCCGCTGTTTATCAGCAGGGTGCCCGCATCGCAAACCCGGAGTTCGTACAGATACATCCTACCGCTATTCCCGGCTCCGACAAGAACCGTCTTATGTCTGAGGCCTGCCGCGGTGAAGGCGGCCGCATTTGGGTATATAAGGATGGCAAGCCCTGGTATTTCCTCGAAGAGATGTACCCGGCATACGGCAACCTCGTACCCCGTGACATTGCTTCCCGTGCCATTTATGATGTCTGCGTAAATCAGCATCTTGGCGTAAACGGAGAAAACAAGGTTTATCTTGATCTTTCCCATATTCCTGCTGATTATCTCGAGAAGAAGCTCGGCGGCATTTTGGAAATGTACTCCGAGTTTATGGGTGAGGATCCCCGTAAGGTACCGATGGAGATTTATCCCTCTGTCCACTACTCTATGGGCGGTATCTGGGTAGACCGCAAACACAATACCAACATCCCGGGTCTGCTTGCTTCCGGCGAGTGCGACCATCAGTATCATGGCGCAAATCGCCTTGGTGCAAATTCTCTTCTTTCCGCTGCCTATTCCGGCACCATTTCCGGCCCGGAAGCTCTCAAGTGGGCAGAGACGGGCGACCGCGGCTCCGCTATATCAGACGGTGAGCTGGAAGAAGCCCGTATGGAATGCGTCCATGAGTACGAGCGTATCCTGAAGATGGACGGCGAAGAGAATGCCCGCCAGCTTTACCATGAGCTGGGCGAGCTCATGAATCGCTATGTCACCATTGAGCGAGTAAACGCTGACCTTGATTACTGCTATGAAGAGGTCAAGAAGATTCTTGCCCGTTGGGACAACATCGGTGTTACCGACCGGGGCAAATGGGCAAATCAGGAGTGTATGTTTGTCCGTCAGCTCCGCAACATGATTCTCTACGCTCTCGTTGTCATCAAGGCTGCCCGTCTCCGTGATGAGTCCCGCGGTGCTCACTTCAAGCGTGAGTTCCCGACCCGCGATGATGAGCATTTCCTGAAGGAAACTATCGCCAACTACGATCCCAAGACTGAGGATCCTATCATCACCTACGGCGATTTCGATCATTCTATCATCAAGCCGCGTCCCCGTAATTATGCGGTGGCCAAGTAAAGGAGGGGCAGAGAAATGGCATTGCAGAAAACTGTAACTTTTATCATTGAACGCCAGGACAGCCCCACCGGCAAGCCCTACACTCAGGAATTTGAGCTTCCATGGCGTCCGGCGCTCAATGTAGTCGCCGCCCTCATGGAAATTCAGAAGAATCCCGTTACCAAAGACGGTAAAAGAGTCGCACCGGTAGTCTGGGAATGCAACTGTCTGGAAAAGGTTTGCGGCGCCTGCATGATGGTTATCAACGGCAAGGCACAGCAGGCCTGCTGCGCTCTCGTTGACAAGCTGAAGCAGCCGATCCACCTGGCTCCGGCACGCACCTTCCCGGTCATCCGCGACCTGCTGATTGACCGCACTGTCATGTTTGAAAACCTGAAGCGGATTCAGGGATGGATAAATGTAGACGGTACCTGGGAAGTTCGTATTCCGCCTCGTCAGAACCCGAACACTGCCGCCACTGCTTATGAGATTTCTCACTGCATGACCTGCGGCTGCTGTCTGGAGGCTTGTCCGAATGTTGGACCTCAGTCAGACTTCATCGGACCTTCTCCTATTGCGCAGGCATATATGTACAACATCAACCCCCTTGGTGAGTACGACAAGGCAAATCGCCTTAATGCTCTCATGGCCAAGGGCGGTATCACCAGCTGCGGCAACAGCGGCAACTGTGTAAAGGCCTGTCCGAAGGGTATCAAGCTCACCACTTATCTGGCACAGATAAATCGTGATGTAAACATTCAGGCTCTGAAGAATATTTTCGACCACTGATTATAAAACAGTCTGTGAAATTTGAGCAAACAAATTTCACAGACTGTTTTTTTCTTTAGTGTAAGACTCTTGAGAATATTATCCGAAAGAAAAACGTTAATCAACATCGGTGCTTTGAGACCTGCAAATAAGCATATGCATCAGGAGCTTAGCACCGTTATGTTGATTGCCGAGCGAAAGCGTTTTTTCGTCGTATAATATTTTCAAGTATATAAAATCCATAAAAAACAACAGAAAATCCCAAATTTTCTCGTCGATTGCATAGGAATTATTTGACAGGGCAACAGAAATACACTATAATGTGTTATGTAATTTTTAATCCTTTTTTGGATATGAATGAAAGGTAAAGGTGAGTTTCGTGGATCTCAATCAGGAAGCAATGGTAGTACACAAAGAAAATAACGGCAAGCTGGCAACTATCGGCAAAGCAAAGCTGACGGATGCTCATGACTTGGCGATTCTTTATACCCCGGGCGTTGCAGAGCCCTGCCGCGCTATCGAGAAGGAAGAGGATCTCTCCTTTGAACTGACCATGCGTGGAAACTGCGTAGCAGTTATCAGCGATGGTACCCGCGTACTTGGTCTCGGCAACATCGGCGCTGCTGCTGCTATGCCGGTTATGGAAGGTAAGTCCATCCTCTACAAGACCTTCGGTGATATTGACTCCGTTCCTGTCTGCCTCGACACTCAGGACAAGGATGAGTTCATCAAGACCGTAAAGATTCTTCAGAAGAACTATGCCGGTATTAACCTTGAGGACATCCAGTCCCCCAAGTGCTATGATATCGAAGATGCTCTGAAGGAAGAGCTTGATATTCCTGTATTCCATGATGACCAGCACGGCACCGCAATCATCTGCGCTGCTGCTGTTCTCGGTGCTCTCCGCTATGTCAAGAAGGACATCGGCGAGGTTAAGGTGGTTCTCTCCGGTGCAGGTGCTGCCGGTACTGCTATCTGCCGTCTCCTCCTCGACCTGGGCGTAAAGAACATGATTATGCTCAACTCCAAGGGTGCTATGTACGAAGGCATGGATATGTCCCGTGTTAACCGCGTACAGGCTGAGCTCCTGAAGCGTACCAACCCGGATAAGATTAAGGGCGATTTGGCTGAGTGCGCCAAGGGTGCCGATGTACTCCTCGGTGTTTCCTCTGCCGGCCTCTTCACTCCGGAAATCATCAAGAGCATGAACAAGGATGCTATCGTATTCGCTATGGCTAACCCGGTTCCTGAGACCAGCTATCAGGCTGCTAAGGAAGCTGGCGCTGCTGTTGCCGGTACCGGCCGCAGCGATGCTCCGAACCAGGTTAACAATGTATCCGTATTCCCGGGAATCTTCCGCGGCGCTCTCGATGTTCGTGCCCGCGCTATCAACGAAGAAATGAAGCAGGCTGCTGCTCGTGCTGTTGCCTCCATCATTTCCGACGAAGAGCTTCGTGATGACTATGTTGTACCGCCGGTCTTTGATGAGCGTGTTGCTCCGGCTGTTGCAGCTGCTGTTGCCAAGGCTGCTATGGATACCGGTGTTGCCCGTATCAAGGTTGATCCGGAAGTCATCCGTCAGCGTACTCTCGAGCGCGTTCGCAAGAACCATGCCAATGCTGCCAAGGTTCTCGAGTAATCTGTCACTACAAAGTCTATCAAAGGGGCTGCTGAAAAGCAGCCTCTTTTTTATGTCCTGCTTTAATCAGGCAAATACTTTGATTATTGGCAATGAAAAACTCCCCTCCCTATGAAGAGTGTCTGTATCTCTTACTATAGGAGGGGAGTATATAGCTATGAATTGTCAGGCTTTGCGACTGCTGTTTTCCAGAATGAATTTTTTCAACTTCTCGGAAAGCAGGCCGATATTGTCCGGTACAATCCTCAGGTCATAACCGACGAACAGAGGACTGGTAGGATGACGGGGCATAATCCGCAAAGCGAGCTGTCGACGATCCTGGAGGTAGTAGAAGAATAGATTGTAGCTGGGGTTTTCCCGCCAGTCCAGCTCCAGCAGGAATCTCACAACATACTGAATAAAATCGGCAAGAGTATCAATGGATTTTTCGCTTAACGGATAAGCATCCGAAATGATGGTGAACTCACCGAAACCAAGACGGGGGAAGGCTGAGGCGCTGAGTGTAATACCATCCCGCTGAATTATCGGGTTATCAGCTGGGACAAAATTATCCTTTTCGTAGAGTGTTTCCGGTTCGATATCGTAGAAACCGATGATTTGCATGTGAGGATGTCTTATCGTTCCACCGGAAAGGGGACCGTGGTTTTTGAAGAATATGACTGATTTGTAATCTGGATTCTTCAGCATCCTGTCAAAATGACGGAGTGCCAGACGAAAGAGGCGATGGAGCTTTTCAGAGCTGTATTGCTCAATTCCGTCATCACAGCGGCGGCTCTCTACCAGTACAAACTGCTCGGCATCGGTAAGTACATTATATTTGTTTTTCAGGAATATAATGTCACCATCAGTCTCCACTATGTCCACCAAGCTTTCGGGATGGCAGAAGGGACACTCACTGCGGCCGGTGACAAGGGTCTCCGGCTTGTTTTTTCCGATGGTGGTGGAGAAGCGAACTGCCTTCGGGGAGGGCAGGGTTGGTTTTGATGATGTGTTCATCTGCCGGATTCCTTTTGATGTCAGTTTTTGAAGCTGGTGTTGGCGAGAACAGCTTCGGAAATCTCAGTTTCCTTCGGTCCGAAGTGGAGTTTTGACAATTCCACGTCGACATACTCCTGGAAAGCGGAAAGGATTTTCTTGGTGATGGGACCAGGCGTGCCTTCCCCGATTTTGTGATTGTTCAGGCGGATGACCGGCTGAATCTCGATGTCGGTAGCGGTGATGAAAGCTTCTTCGGCGCCGTAGGCAAATTCAGGGGTGACTGCCTTTTCTACAGCGGTGATGCCCAACTTCGGCAGCAGCTCCTTAAGGATTATTTCTCTGGTAATTCCCGGCAGGATAAGATTGTTGGCCGGGTGAGTCCAAAGGATGCCCTCACGGTAGATGAAGAAGTTTGCGTTGGCGGCTTCGGTTATCTGGTTGGTATCCTTGCGATAGAGGACAGCGTTCTGACAGTGCTTGTTATAGGCAGCCTCCATGGCGATTGCATTGCCAATTCTGTTCAGAGTAGGGAGGTCGCAGCGCAGACCGCGGATATCCTCCTCAAGGCTGCAGGCGATACCCTGCTCCTGAGCATCCAGGTCAATGAGGTTTTCACGAATTGTCATAGCAATGTGAGGGAAACACTGGAGCGGATAATTCAGCTGACGCTGCCACTGTCCGCGGGAAATCTGAATGTAGATTTGACCGAATTCAATGCCGGAGCGGTTGATGAGCTCCTGGCAGACATTTATCATATCCTCGTCCGGATCGACAATGGGGATTACGAGGTCACGCATAGACTTTGTGTATCGAGCTACATGCTGAGGCATGGCGAAAACCTTGCCGTCGTAGACCGGCAGCACCTCAAAAATGCCGTCGCCCATTTGGAAGGCACGGTCTTCAAGATGGACGAGACCGTCACCGTTCTCATAAAATTCACCGTCGTAGTAAAAGAGTTCCTGCATATTTAAGCCTCCAAAATTAAGTCATATTTATTACCGTACTATTATAGTAGATTTTATCATGAAAATACAGAGCCACACAGAATTTTTTGCTTCTTGCCGATGAGCCGTAAATAAAAAACTGCTGTTGCGGCGGATGCATACAACAGCAGAATGAAGACAAACAGGTTTGATTAGCGCGGCGGATTTGGATTCTGGGTAGGCCAGATTGACAGCAGAGGCAGACGCCCTGAATCAGATACGGCGAACATTCCGGCAACAAATCCCTTGACAGGACTGTAGCAATAAAGAAGAGAGGCGGCATTAGATTCGGTGATTGTCACTTTGAGAACCTGAATTGTTCCGTTTGTGGCAACATCTGAGAATGCGGTGAGCTGCTTCGGGTCAGTCCTATGGAATATGTCGTAAAAGCTCTTTCACGTTACAGAGCCGATAGACATCCCCTCCATCTGCTCAAAGGCGGGATTGCAGTAACGAAATATTAAATCAATGGGCAGTCCGCGGGAATTCTTTTTGATTTCCACAACGATGAAGGGAAAAGGAAGCTTGTCGAGAACTGAGAAATATGTGATTAGTTCGGAAGGACTCAGCTCAAGGGAGGCCCTGTGCTGATAGAATGAGTTTCGGATTTGAGTATGCTCTCCGGGAGTTCTCATGCGACCGTTGAACTTTTAGCCGTTAACCATGTGATAAACATTTTTATCAATGGAAGAGACATACTGGAGATTTATGACGATACCCTTGTTGATATTAAGGAAGGATTCGGAAGGCAGACCGGTAAGAAGGTCTTTGGTAGCAATGTATGTGTCAATGACGGTACCGTTTACCATACTTATATGACTGAGTCCATTGCTGTGTCGGATGTAAAGAATGCTGTGGACATCAATGCCGTGGCGATGAAAAAATCTTGCTATGTTTGTCATGACATGTCCCCCTTATTATGTTATTTACGATAACATACAAGGTTCGTCTTTGCAAGACAAAAGTATAATTATTTGCGTAGTGTGATATGCAATTTCACTTATTATAACAAAGATTTTGACAGGAAATGCAATATGACGTTAAAACGGTTTTGTACGGATGTTTACACGAATTTTAATGAACCCCAACAATTTGTGTAAAAATACCGGATGAAAGCGGAAAATCACAATATATTGTGGTTGAAGGTTGCAGAAAAGGCTGTTTTTTTATATAATATTAGCCGATACGTGTAAATTGGAGGTGAGGTATTGGCTGTCGATAATAAGTCAACGGAGACTAAGGAAGAGGTAGTTTCCTTTTTCCGCCGTGCATTGGGTGAGGTCGTTGACTTCACTGAGGAAAGTGCCGGTTCGCGGAAGGCTGGGGAGAAGCAGTCGCTGCCAAAGCCTCCCGAACCAGTAAAGCCGGTTGAGGAAAAGAAGCCGGAGCCGGAAAAAAATATCGCCCGTGATAAGGAACCGGAGCCGGTGAAGCCGGCAGAGAGGCCTTTTGTATCTAGACGGGAACGCAAGGCAGCCAAAATGGCCCAGATGCCTGAGCCTAAGCAGAGGCCGGAGCGTGATGCTTCACGCAAAGCTGCTGCGGCAAGACCGGAAAAGAAGGACAAGGGTGAAAGTCCGTTTAGGAGGAAGTTAATTGCCATAGCGGCGATAGTTTGTATATCTGTTGTTACGGCCTGCGCCTTCCTTGGCGGCGGAGAGCCGGAGCCAAAAGTGGTGGATGACACCTCTATATACATTCGCATTCCGTTAGGTATGGGTGCAGGAAACATAGCCGAGCTTTTGGAAGAGCAGCAGATAATATCCAGCCGGACATATTTCCTGAAGCGGCTGCGTCAGTCAGGTCGTGACGGAGATGTCCAGAGCGGTACCTACAAGGTACATAAGGGCATGAAGAGTGATGAGGTTATCGACATTCTGGTGAATGGACGGGTAGCTGCAATAAGATTCACAATACCCGAAGGCTACAATCTCAATGAGATGGCAAAGCGACTGGAAAAAGAGGGAATATGCAAGGGCGCTGATTTCCTCAAGGCGGCAAAGGAATACAAGGGACTCGCGTATGTGGGAGTTTCGCCGGCTATAGAGAATCCCATGGAGGGGTATCTTTTCCCCGATACCTATGAGGTGCCTTCTGATGCAACGGCGAAGGATATCGTAAAACTGATGGCAAAGACCTTTGATGAGCAGCTTACCGATGATATGAGGGAAGCTGCTGCAAAATACGATCTGTCCATTCACGAGTTTGTCACTCTTGCTTCCCTTATCGAGAAGGAGGTAATGGATGATGATGACCGGCCGAAGGTGGCTCAGGTTTTTCTGAAGCGGCTTGAGGTGGAAATGCCAATCCAGTCCTGTGCTACGATTCAGTATTTGCTGAAGGAGCCGAAGGAGGATTTGACCTTCGAGGATTTGAAGATTGATTCTCCCTACAATACCTATGAGAATCCAGGATTGCCTCCGGGACCGATTGCCAGCCCCGGAGAGAAGGCTCTTGAGGCGGCGGCTCATCCCAGCGCTACGAATTATCTCTACTTTGTAGCAGACCGGAAGGGCAAGACATATTACTCGGAAACTTTTGACGAGCATATGGAAAAGGTAGAAAAATACAGGTAATGGAAGTAAACAAGGTTTTAGAGCTGCAAATTGCCTATGCTGCGGCCGCGGCCGTGCCGATTATTCGAGCTCGGGAAGCGGCCGTTTTTTCTCGCGTTATTCAGGAGAGAAATCCCAAAATCGTCCTGGAGCTGGGCACGGCTATAGGTTATTCAGCCATTTTCATCGCATCGGTGGCTCCCGATGCGGAGATATATACGATAGAGATTAGTCATGATATGGCAGAGAAGGCAAGGGAATACTTTGCCATGGCGGAGCCGGAAATCAGAGACAGGATTCACCTGCTGGAGGGCGATGCCGGAGAGATTCTGGCAGATTGGAGCCGGGACCGGCTCATAGATGTCGCTTTCCTCGATGCTGCCAAGGGACAGTATCCTGATTATTGGCGAAAGCTCCAGCCGGTTTTGTCTGATAAGGCAGTAGTCTTGGCCGATGATGTTCTTTATCACGGCTATGTGGACGGCCCGTACAAGGATAAGGTGCCCCGTCGGCAGAGAACGATAGCCAAGAGACTTCGCGAATATATACAGCTGATAACCGAAGACCCTTCGTACGAAACAGGGATTTATCGGGAGGGTGACGGATTGGCCGTCAGCAGAAAACTATAAGGAATACTATGATGAAGAAACCTGAAATACTGGCTCCTGCCGGGTCAATGGAGAAACTGAAGTTTGCCCTGCGCTTCGGAGCCGATGCGGTGTATCTGGGCGGTTCTGACTTCAGTCTGCGGGCCCAGGGGAAAAACTTCGGACAGGCAGAGCTGACAGAGGCTGTTCATTATGTTCATGAACAGGGCAAGAAGGTTTATGTCACGGTTAATATTTATCCCCATGAGGATGATTTGGCCGGGCTGGCTGATTATCTGCGGTTTCTCGAATCAGTAGGGGCCGATGCTGCTCTCGTTTCTGATTTGGGAATTTTTACTCTGGCCCGTCAGGTTGCACCGAAGCTGCCTCTTCATGTAAGTACACAGGCCAATACCCTAAATAGTGCCGCGGTAAACGCATGGGCGGCTATGGGTGCGGAAAGGGTAGTGCTGGGACGAGAGGTAAGTCTTGAGGAACTGAAAAAAATCAGAACCGTAACGAATGTTGAGCTGGAAATGTTTGTCCATGGGGCAATGTGTGTTTCCTATTCCGGACGCTGCCTGCTGTCAAACTTCCTTACCGGACGGGACGCGAACCGCGGAAGCTGTACTCAGCCCTGCCGCTGGAAATATGCGTTGGTAGAAGAGAAGCGCCCCGGTCAGTATTTCCCGGTGGAAGAGGATGCACGGGGAACATATATCTTCAATTCAAAAGATTTGGCCCTGCTGTCGTATGTGGGACAGCTGTCAGAGCTTGGTGTGGACAGTTTGAAAATAGAAGGCCGCATGAAGAGTGTGCATTATGCGGCCACTGTTGCCAATACTTACCGACGGGCGGTAGATGACTACTTCGACTGGCGGAGTGAGTCTGCAGTCCTTGACGGCGGAGCGGTGACAAATATCGGCGAATGGGCACCTGCTCAGCAAATGTACGATGAGCTGGAAAAGATTTCCCATCGCAGATATTCGCTCGGCTTTTTGGAAGGACGGCCGGACATGAACGGTCAGGTCTATAATACTTCTGTTTATGAACAGAGTACCGAGTTTATCGGGGTTGTCCTTTCCTGCGATGAAGACGGTAATGCTGTGATTGAGCAGCGCAATAATTTCCGGGTGGGAGAGAATATAGAATTCTTCCCGCCGGAGGGAGAAATTTTCAGCTTTGTCCTGGAAAAAATGGCTGATGGGGATAACAATGATATTCAGGTTGCCCCTCACGCCAGACAGATAGTGAAAATGAAGCTGCCAAAACAGGTACCGGACTATACAATCCTTCGTCGTATTCTGGTGGAGAATAAAGAAGATCACAAGTAAGAGGGTTAATCATGTCTTATGTAGCTCTTTATCGTCGGTTCCGTCCTCAGGGCTTTTCTGAACTGGTAGGGCAGGAAGCTGTAAGGCGGACTCTTGAGCAGGCTATTGCCGATGGCAGGGTGGCTCATGCGTACCTGTTTGCCGGGCCTAGAGGAACAGGCAAGACAAGTACCGCCAAAATCATGGCGAGACTGCTGAACTGTGAACAGCCTGTGAACGGGGAGCCGTGCGGTCAGTGCGAAAATTGCCGCCGGATTGCCGATGGGACATCTATGGATGTTTATGAAATAGACGCTGCCTCAAATCGCGGTATTGACGAAATCAGAGAGCTGAGAGACACGGTTAAGTTTGCTGCAACCGGCGGACTTTATAAGGTTTATATCATTGACGAAGTTCACATGCTCACGACAGAGGCATTTAATGCACTGCTGAAAACTTTGGAGGAACCGCCGGAAAGGGTTGTGTTTATCCTTGCAACTACAGAGGCCCACAAGGTCCCAACGACGATAAAATCCCGCTGTCAGAGATATGATTTCAAGAGAATCCCTGCTGCCGTAATAGAAGCAAGGCTTCGTGAGGTCGCGGAGCGCTCCGAAATATCTATTGCCCCCGAGGCGCTGTCGATTATTGCCCGGGAGGCAGACGGCGGAATGCGTGATGCCTTATCCCTCATGGATCAGTGTGTCACACTTTGTTCCGATACGGTTGTTACTGCCGAGTCGGTAAACAGCTCGCTGGGTATCGTAGGTCGGGAAGCTGTAGAGGGTATACTCTCGGCTATTGGTGAGAAGAATCCCATAGCAGCACTGACTGCCGTGGACAGACTGCTGGCTGAAGGAAAAGACCTGAAGCAGCTCATAATAATGCTGCAGACAACACTCCGCCAGACGATGATTTTTCAAGCTGTCGGGATGAAGGGCCTGCAGGATATCGGAGAAGAAGAGGCCTCCGGACTTGAACGGCTGTCGAAGCTTTTCCGTCCGGATGAGTTTATTCCGGTAATAGGAAAGCTTCACGAAACACTGGGCGAACTGAAATGGACAGAGGAACCCAGGCTTGCTGTGGAGTCAGTTCTGTTGACGCTATCCTCAAGTGCCGCCGTAGCACCAGGGACACAGATTGTTTTTCAGCCGGTTACCCGCATGACTTCCGAGTGGCCGGCTGCTGTTGCAGTTCCTGCTGCGGCTCCTGCAGCGGAGATGGCGGCCCCTGTCAGAACATACGGCGAAAACGAAGCGCCTGAGTCGGTGCCTGTACCGCCAGTCGTTACAAAGCCTGCCGTGACCAGCCGGGACAGCGTACCTGCGGGAAAGACCTTAGCTGAATCGGTAAAGGCGGCTATGGCTGTGCCTGCTGTAGCGAAGGCGGATACTCACCCCGTTACGCCGGTACAGAAACCGAAAAAGACGACGAAATCAGAGACAAAGACTGAGCCGGACAATGATCCGACCGCGGTTGTTCTGAAAAATGCTCAGGAAACAAATCGGCTTTGGAGCAGTCTGATAGACGCTGCAAGGAGAGAAAGCAACAGCTCTCTGGTAAGCTGTCTTAGTCAGGGTGAGCCGGAGGGAATGACCGACAGCTTTATCCGCGTCAGGTTTGCCAGCAGCTTTGTAAAGGAAAGAACCGAGAGACCGGATTTCCGCCGGAAGATTGAGAGTCTTTTGCAGGAAGCAGCCGGCAGGAGCCTCACCTTTATCGCGGTGTCCGGTGATCCGGGAAAAGGCACTGCCAAAAAGAGCATTAAAAAAAGCGCAAAGCCGCCGATGCCGGCAGTGAATGCACCGGCAATGGTTGACGCGATGAAAATATTTGGCGAGGGAAGCCGTGTTGAGGTTGTTTCTGACGAACCGGTTTCCCAGGCACCGACTTATGACGATTCTTTCCCGGACGATAGTGACATGCCGCCCGATTTAGAAAGTGATTTTTAATGTTGATAGAACAATAAAGATAATGATATAATTACTAATCATGGATTATACAGCGATTGATTTTGAAACCGCCTCCGGAGAACCGACATCGGCGTGCAGTATAGCGACTGTTGTGGTGAAGGATGATATTGTTACGGAGAAGTTTTATACTCTTATAAAACCGCCGCCGGAGACGCAATTCCTGAAATTTTGTACAAAGGTAAATGGAATAACGAAGGAAATGACGGCGACTGCACCGGAATTTCCGGCAGTATGGAAGCAGCTGGCTCCTTTTTTGGTAGGGCGTCTGGTTATCGCCCATAACGCATCATTTGATATGCGGGTTCTCGAGGCAATGCTGAAATACTACAGTATTCCTATTCCTGATTTCCGATATGCCTGCACCGTCAAGCTGTCCCGTCAGGCTTGGCCGCAGCTTCCGAGTCACAAGCTTGATGCTATGGGTGAGTTTCTGAATGTGAAATTTAACCATCATCACGCGTTGGAGGATTCTGTAGCCTGTGCAGCTATTCCGTTGGCGGCCGGAAAGGCAACTGGTAATTCTGATTTTTATGTGATGGCTGAAAAGCTTGGAGTGACAATCAGAAACTTCCCCCCTGAGCCCAAAGAACCGAAAGAAGTACGAGAAGCAAGAAAAAAAGAAGCGTGGCTCAAACGACGGGCGGAGAAGATGGCAAAGAAGCTAAATGAAAACAATGACAGCAATACAAAGCTGTCAGAAAATGAGTAAGATTTATCAGAGTCTTACGGATGAAATGAGTGAAATGTATGATATTTGTCTGCTCGTGTCTGCTGGGAGATAAGACGAAGTATAACGGGAGTTCGAATGCAAACGATTTGCTGATGGACTATAACTTCTACGGATGCTTTTTGTCCGGCTGCCCGGAATGCTCTGGAAAGCTGCCTATACCAAGACCCCGTATGGAGATAGAACAAGGTGCCACAGCCGAAGATGTACTCGCCGGAAGAGCAAAGGTGCTTAATGTGGACGGGCAGGATGTCACGAAAAATGTTATTTCCGGCTGTCAGACAATGCTCAGTATGCTCAAGACCTACAGTGTAAAGTATGCCTTCCTGAAAGATGGCAGTCCCACCTGCGGAGTCAGGGAGGTACATGACGGTACATTCAGCCGGACGAAGATACCAGGCTGCGGTGTCTTTGCCGAGCTGCTGAAGCAAAACGGTATAAAGCTTTACTCGGAAAAGGATGTATCCGTAAGACTTCTGGAGCTGCTTATAGCGGAAGACCAGAAAAGATAAGATTAGCAAATAAAGAGGACCCGGCAGTCTGTTTACCGGGCCCTCTTTTTCTCTGTTATGTGAAATTGTAATATCAGAACTGATAATCAGGCTGAACCTCAAAGTAAGCCTTCGGGCTCAGGCAGACAGGGCAAACCTCGGGAGCCTTGGTGCCGACGATGATATGACCGCAGGCGCGGCACTCCCAAATCTTTACTTCGCTGCGGGCAAATACTTCCTGCATTTCTACATTTTCCAGGAGAGCACGGTAGCGTTCCTCGTGACGCTTCTCGACAGCACCGACAGCACGGAATTTGGCAGCCAGAGCAGTGAAGCCTTCCTCCTCGGCCTCTTTGGCCATTCTCTCGTACATGTCTGTCCATTCAAAGTTCTCACCCTCGGCAGCGGCACTGAGGTTCTCTGCTGTGGTGCCGATATCACCGGTATCCTGCAGCTCCTTAAGCCATAGCTTAGCGTGAACCTTTTCGTTGTCAGCGGTCTTGAGGAACATTTCGGCAATCTGCTCCATGCCTTCAGCGGCAGCTTTCTGAGCAAAGTAAGTGTATTTGTTTCTTGCTTGTGATTCACCTGCAAAGGCTTCCATCAGATTTTTCTCAGTTTTGGTACCGGCGTATTTGTTAGCCATGGTAGTACCCTCCTTCAATTGATATGAAAATAATATAGTATGATGATATTACTTTATTATAACACGGTTTATACATATTTGTAACATAAGAGAAAAAATTTTCTCCAAATATACAAAAGGGGATTTAGGTCTCAGGTGAATAATATGCCAGCAGGAATGCGGAAGAAAGATAAAATGTGTCAAAATACTTGAAGCCCTTTGCAGTCTGTGGTAGAATACTCTTCGTGACAGATTGCGGAGAGGTGTCCGAGTGGTCGAAGGTGCTTGACTCGAAATCGAGCCCCTAATTATTTATCCACCAAAAACCTAAAACCTGCAATCACTGGATAACACTAGACTCAACGGATTCGTTCGTTGGGTCATTTTTTATGCCCAAAATTATTTGACAGCCAATTTGACAGTCTCATTAGCTTTCATGTAATTATCCCCAAGCGTCCTTCAACCAGTTGACCATCAGTAAAACCGTTTGTAAAACCTAATAACGTTACAAAAGAAATTTTCAGTTCAGGGCAGGGAAGAATAATAATATTCGGAGCAAATGTTCTTCTTATAATCCACTCTGAATCTCGCCCGACAACTTTCTAATTTCCGTTGCAGTTTTGGTGGTAGCAGCACTGAGCTGACGGATTTCATCCTGTACGCTTTGAAGCTCGGAAATAATCTCCATCAGCCGCCTGATTTCATCCTCATCCAGGTCTGCATCCTTGATAACAGCGGTCAACGGACCAACAGATGCCATGACCCTATCACAGGCCTCCACCAGGCTTTCAAGCCTGGTCTGATTTCTTAAAGACTCTGCTGCAACAGCCTTAATAGCTTCTGACTTCACTAATACCAACTCCTTATCCAAACCATTAATCATTTGTTTAATTTGTCTCGCAACGGTCTGGATTTTTTTCCACTCTTCGTTAGTGGCTCTTAATGTGCGAATGGTCCTTCCCTCTCCTCCCGGAGAACACCGCGGAGCCCGCAAGGGAGATATCCCTGACTCCTCTCGTATCTTCTTCCGGCGATTACTCATTCGCAATCTGTTCGCTGCTCGGCGTTTTACCTTTCGGCAGTCCGGACAATACAGAGTATTGCTCCTCGCCTCAGGCATCTCCACTCCGCAAAGCAGACATTTCTTAATCATCATTCAGCTCCAGGAAAAGCCTGACATCCAGTTCGATTTCCGCTCTGGAAACATACTTCTCCATCGCATGATATGCAGCAACGCGCTTATAGCGATCGGGCAGGGAAGAACAGTCCTCGTCTTCCCCCACCACAAGATACGTCCCTCTCTTCGGATCGACCAACAACACAGCCCCATGCCCAGGCCGCACTGCTTCCACATCTTCCCACATCCTTGTATAATCCAAGTCATCACCCCAGTTTCTTTTTCGGCCAGAACAGGTCCAGCTCATCTATTGATTTAATCTCAGGACACAAATCTCTTTGCACCCTAACTATATCCACGGCATTCATATACTGCTCAATCTCCGGACAGCTCAAATCCTTGATATTCTTCAACAGCTTCATCCGCGCCACATTAACCAGCGTGTGGTCCCTCTCAGTTCTGGCGAACAACTCCTGCAGCACCATCCGGTTTCCGCTTTCAGCATCGATAAAAAGGGAGTGGCGGGTATATGCTTCTACTCCTTCGGGATGAATTTTAAATTCATCAATAAAACAGGTTGGATTAGTCTTACCCCAACCACTGGAGTACAGGCACCTGCCGACGAAATTAAAATTGACCATATCGACGCTTTCGCAGAACATAGCTATAGAGATTTCCTGGTCCTCAGTCTTTTTAATCTGAGCCCCATTGATATCCCAATCGAACCCTACGAGACCCTGCAGCTCCTCATCCGTAGCATTGATTATCAGATTCTCGACAACCTCCCGGATGGACTTATGCTGTTTCACGCACATCTCCATGACCTTATTATAGGTACTGCTGGAGACACGCATGCTCAAAGCCTTATCTTTTCTCATTCCACCACAACTCCTTTATTAATAATTTGCTTTTTTCATGT